>NZ_CEVCIF010000039.1:0-34129 GCF_982245605.1 Coprobacter fastidiosus
AAATCTGTAGACTTTTTTATTCCTCTATCTCAGACACACTTTGGGGAACAGTATCCTTCATATGCCATTTTTATAGTCCTATTCCTGTAATTTCTCACACAATCTTACCCTACAAGACATGACGCTCGGGAAGAAGTCTGAAGACATCTTCTGCCTCTGCCTGTAAAATCATATCATGCCGCTTTCACCGTCCTGTTCCTGATCTTGTCTATCATCAGTACGGCATTTGCCGTATGTATTCCAAAGAAAATCCACAGGATTTCCGTCTTCCTGTTCCCGGCCTTTATTCTTGAGAGTGAGTAATGTTGTTTTTGAGTTCCGAAGCTGCCTTCAAGCCGGGTGGCCCTCTCTCTTGACAACTCACATCTGAGAACCTTCCTCAAGGGTTCATCCCTGGCCGCCCTTCCCTTGCGCACAAAGGAAGTGGATATTCCATATTTCGTACAGAACTTTCTGTTGGCGTTATTGGCATATATAGAGTCGGCCGCCACGCATCTAACCCTTACACTCATAAGTTTCTGCTGCATACGGATACAGTCCTTAAGCCGTATCCCCTCGTTGAAAGCCTTGAACGAGAGGTGTTCGATGAACGATATACCGTCTATCTGTATGTTGTTAACCTTTGCGCCGAACTCGACGGACTTGGTTTCCTTGCCTCTTACGATGGGACGTATATAATGACGGTCGATGCTGACGATGCGGTCACTGACTTTCCGACCTTCAAACATTTCCTTTTCCTGTACAAGAACCTTTCTGATGATGGAAAGACGCTTCCGATAATCCTTTGTATATCGGAGTGATACCCCGTACTCCCGATGAATCTCATCCCTCTGTATGAGGAGCTTTTCAAGGAGTCTGATCATACGCCGCTTGAGCATTCTTGTCCTTGAAAGCTTCCTTTTTCTTTTCTTGCAGTAGGAAAGATAGGACTCTGACACATCCGCATATTTGTTGCGCGGACGCCTTATACCGAGTTCCCTGCAATGGCCGCAGATATGTCTGTAGAGCCATTCGATACTTTCCCAAAGAAGTTTCATGTCCGTTGGAAAACGCAGGTGGCTCTCATAGCATGTGGCATCGGTCATGCACACGTGAAGGTTGTCAAGATAAGGTTTCCAGTGTGAAGCCAGAACATCCTGGAGGGTATCAATGTCAAGACGGGATGCTATCTCATTGCGGATAGCGCTGACTATCTTGAAGTTAGTTATGGGAGAGGACGGATCTATCATGATTCCGCAGAACATCTGGTAATGTATGTTCCCGTTAAGATGTTCCACCGGCTGCCTGTCAGAGAATCCGGTGTATGCCTTCAGAACCATAAGGGCAATCTTTGCCGAAGGGCTGAAGATGTTCCGTCGGCCCGGATGCTGCCGTGACAGACCCGCCGCCTTCGCCATACGCTCAAACGGAAATACGGAATGAAGCCTGCCAAGCTCACTCTCATGAAAACTTTTGCGATATTTTTCTAGAACATCAAATTCTGTGAAGCCCAAAGTTGGGTGAATTTCCGAAATATTTTGTACCTTAGCCATATCTTAGTCGGGGAATTTCCCCCACTTTGGATGCCAAACCTTAATTTCGGGGGAATACCTAAAGATACAAAAAAGCCAGCTAATTCGCAATATTTTGTGTATGAATTAGTTGGCTGATTTTATATTATTTACTGAATGTCCCCTTTTATTCCTATGCTAACATTTCGTTCATGATGTTTTGTAGTACTATGTCAGCAACTTTATATGATAGGCTGGATTTGCCAACTTTTTGAGGGTCATATTGAACCTGCTTCACCATATCGATATAAAATGCAAAGTTATTAATCACTTTCTCATCTTCAAAATTTATTGTTAAAGGATTTATTCTCCATTTCAACTTGCCGTTTTCGAATTCCATTAATGAGGTGAGTACACAAATGATCGGATAGAAAAATCCATACGCATAGTTATATATAGATCGTTTTGGATAGGTATTAAATGGACCAGTAAATTTGCTGATATAACCGCCTGTTTCATTTTCCTTCTGCACTACTCCTGTGATACGGCCAAAAGAGCCAGAATTCCTATTATAGACCATTGGAAAGTGGTAATAGATTTTGTCGAAAAATCTGACAATATCATCAACAAGTTCAAATCCAGATCTGATCGCATTGTCTGTAAGATCGTATTTCCCGAGTTGCTGTTCGGAAACGGATTTATCTTTCATTAAGTTACGGTAATATTTAACACACAAGCTTTTTTGTGAATATATAGGCTATTCGGTTAAGTGTTCCAATGTTGGGGTTGCCATCAAAATAACCACATTCATGCAATTTTATTAAGGGTAGGCAGGCCAACGCAACGATATCGTCACATTTTATCGTACCTGGTTCACCACTTCGCCATGCAATATTTTCACGGTAACTCCCCTTTAAGCATCTTTTAAGATCTTCATATAGACCCTCCTTATTGCTCTTTGTCGCTTCATTCAGCGAGACATTGGCGTTTCTTGCCGAACAAATTTCAAGTATATGATTAGAGAAATACTCAATTGATGCTTCATCTTTATCTACAGGAGCTATAACTTCAATTGGAATAGAAAATTTCAGTTGCCCAATGTGAGATTCATATCCAACTTTCAGCGAGGTAAAAGTATCCTCATTGCGATAATATCTAATACAATCGTCCCAAGTTATCAAGTTATCGTCATTAATAACATTTGCGATGAATCGACATAACGCAAATGCGTTGTGTCCACCATCCATTATTCCCTCCATTTCTTCTTCAGAAAAACTAAGGCGCACTCTATTGCGGTCTAAAAGATCGACATAGATAGACGAAAGTAGAATACCTTTTGAACTAAAGAAATAGAGCTCTGGGGAGAATTGCAATGTTTCCTCAATTGCTTTGACAATAGGATTGATCTTTGCTTTTCTAGGGTTGACTTTGCTATCTGCATGATGCATTAGATTGATGAAGCTGAGTGGTGAAATTGGCATGACAATCTTTTGGATGCAGATGCCTTCGATAGATCTTGTAACTGATACCTGAGTTTGATTCTCTGATTTGAGAATTACTGATTTAGCGTTCATAATTTTCTTTGACCATTCCTTTCGAAATTAATAATAAGATAGGGTAGTATGCCAACTACTTATTCACTTGCAAGTAGGAATGATCAAGTCGCCAAGAAACTTTCGTTTGCATGATACCTTGCGCTAATCCAGCGCGATCTCTCATCCAAGAGATACTCCCATCCGGGAACAGTCACAAAGATATAATAAAAACAAATAAAATCCAAAAAGACATGGCAGGCAGAGTCAATCAGCAAGTGCAATATTACGAAATAAATTTGAAGAACTCCTTTTTTGGAGTGGAGAAGTTGAGCTTTTCCCTTGGTCTTCGGTTAATTTTATACTGTACCTCCTTAATGTACTTTTCCGAGAGACCTCTAAAGTCCGTTCCTTTTGGGATGTATTGCCGTATAAGTTTGTTTTCGTTCTCGATAGCCCCTTTTTGCCATGAGGCATACGAATCTGCAAAATAGACTGTAGTAGCAAGAGCCTTTGCGATTTTCTCATGGCAGGCAAACTCGTTTCCGTTGTCCGTTGTAATGGCCAGTACGTATTTCCGGTAGGGGAAAAACAACCTTTATGGCCATGTCTACCACCTTCTCCGGATTCTTCCCATACGGTAATCTTGCCATAAGCAGGTAATTCCTGGAACGCTCGCACAGGGTAAGTATCGCGCTCTTTTGTCCCTTGCCTATGATAAGGTCCATTTCCCAGTCTCCGAAACGTCTGCCATTGGCTTCTGCCGGTCTGTCATGTATGCTTGTCCTGTCGGGGATATTACGCACCTTGGTCTTTTTAAAGACTTTGATATGATGCCTGTATTTCAACTTATGATGGCAATGGCTGCGGAGTTCTCCGCTTTCATCGCTCCTTATCCTCTTGTATATAGTCTCATGGGAGATATGCTCTGATTTAAGGGAAAGGTAGCCGGAGATTTGCTTAGGAGACCAGTCTTCTGTCTTTAAAAGATGCAGGGCTTCTTTCAGGATATTACAGTCAATGCTCCTATTGCCCGGCACACGTCCCTTACGGATATCCGCACTTTCCTGTGCTATACGCCAGCTGTAACGTCCCAGACGGGTCGAATTACGTTTTATCTCCCTTCCTACGGTCGAGGGGTGAACTTTTATTTGCCGAGCAATGGCTTCACGGCTTTTGCCTTCTTGTAATCCCGGATAGATTGCGTATCTTTGCTCTCGGGTCAGTTGATGATACATGACAATACAAAGTTAATTGATCTTCGGGGAGGCAGAGGCTTCCCCTTTATTTTTTGTATTGCTGATGACCCTTGTTTAGCTCTTTTTCCACCCTCCGCTCTTGGAGCGTAGCGGAAAAAGAGCGGAGGGTGGATATTGCAATTCTATCTTGAATCTATACAAAATGTTTTGTTACTTTTTTGCTCTGTACTTTATTAAGTATTGAAATACTTTGAAAAGCTATGTGTAAAGATGATAGGGGTTTATATTAAAATACGGTACACTATTTTTAGCGCTTGTCTAACTTTTGTTCCGATAATTCTTTGAACTGGGTTCTTTTTATAATTTGCATGTTCTAATTTTTTACGGATTTGTGTAATATGATTGTTACGTCTTTATAAAATAAATGTAGCCTTGTTGCATTGAGCTTGTAATTTGCGTGTCGGATATTTGCATCGTAAAAAGAACAAAGCAAGAATGATGAACAGAATTACATTGAAACTTTCTTTTTTAGTAATAGTTTTTTCCCTATTTTCTTCTACTGCATCAGTCGCACAAACTATTTCAGGTAAAGTATTTGATAAAGAGACCGGAGAACCGGTATTGGGTGCAACCATTTTATTAACCGGATCTTCTGTTGCGACAGCATCGGGAGAAGACGGTTCGTATATGTTAAAAAACTTGCCGGCAAATAAATCTTTGGAAATAGAGTGCCGTTTTATCGGATATAGTGTTCATAAAGAGACTATCATGCTTCAGAAAGGAGAGACGAAAAATATCGATTTCTTTTTGGTCTCAGAAGATAAGCAACTTGACGGAGTCGTTGTTACAGGTGTACGAAGACGAAATACCGAGACAGCGATGATTTCGAATATAAAGAACGCCTTGACCGTTTCTACAGGTATATCGGCTGCACAGATCGTCAAAACATCAGACAGCGATGCTGCTGAGATTATCAAAAGAGTACCGGGTATTTCCCTTATTGAGAACCGGTTTATTATTGTAAGAGGACTTTCTCAAAGGTATAATAACGTGTCGATCAATAATGGTGCGGTACCGAGTTCCGAAGCCGACGGCCGAGCTTTTTCTTTCGATATTATACCCAGTTCCAATATTGACAATATGATGATTATCAAATCCCCGACAGCAGAATTGCCGGGTGATTTTTCCGGAGGTTTTATAAAAATTTCGACAAAAAATATGCCGGATGAAAATTCTCTCTCGTTAAGTGTCGGTACTGGGATAAATACAGTTACCCATTTTAAAGATTTTTCGTTGTTGCAATCTTCTTCGACCGAATGGTTGGGATTCGATCGGTGTGCACGTCCTTTATCTAAAGATTTTCCTTCGCATCTGGGTTCGATGACCGATCCGTCTCAAATTACTTATTATACGAAAACCGGATTTAATAATGATTGGAATGTAAAGACATTTCGTCCTCTTCCCGACTTGAAACTTAATCTGACATGGAATCGGAAAATCGGAGATAAAGTTGGTACGATTCTTACTTTCGGATATAGTAATGCAAACAAGACAATTCCGGATATGCAGAATACTCGATACGGAATATATAGTGCCACAGCGGATGTTCCTACTATTGAGAAAAATTATATTGATAATCAATTTACAAACGAGGTGAAAATCAACGCGATGAATAACTGGTCTTTTATCCTTGATTCGAGAAATCGATTCGAGTTCAGGAATCTTTTCTCTCAGATCGGGAAAAATCGGTTTACAGAACGTTACGGGACGAGTACGGTAAGTGGCGAGTATTATGAAAATCAGACGGAGATGCTATATTCTTCAAGATTAAGTTATGTGGGGCAGCTTGCCGGACTGCATACGTTGGATGAGGATATGACTCAGACTTTGAACTGGACTGTCGATTATTCGTATGCCAATAAAATGGAACCTGATCGTCGGATTATAAAAAATATCGGGGGAATTCCTGCCGATAAGGTAATTACTCCCGATTTACCTTCTTATAACGATATGATAAACCGTTATGACCAGAAATTGTATGATCATATCGCTTCGGTCGGGGCAGATTATAAAAAAAGTTTTTCCGATCGCTCATGGAATCCTGAAATAAAATCGGGAATATATGGTGAGTATCGTATTCGTGAATATACGCCGAGAGAATTTATTTATCGCTATGACAGACTTTCGGGAGACGAACGGGTAGATTATATAAACTTACCTTATACCGAGATGATGAATGAAAAATGGCTTGGTTATGATAAAGTTTATATAGAGGAGACAACGCGCAAATCGAATGCGTATGACGGAAAGAACAGTATTGCGGCTGCTTATGTAGAAGGAGTGTTTCCATTCGGTGCATTTCAAGTGAATTTAGGTGTGCGTGCCGAGTGGTGGAATATGTCGATAAAATATGACCGTGCGATCAGTGCGTCACAGATACTGATGACAGAATATAAGTACGATAAAGTTTCGGTTCTTCCGTCTTTTAATGCTACTTATAGTTTTAATGACAAAAATCTTATCCGGTTGGCATATGGACGTTCGGTCAATCGTCCCGAATTTCGTGAAGTTTCTCCCGCTGTTTATTATGATTTTGAGCTTTTTGCCGAAGTGCAGGGAAATCCCGATTTGAAGATGGCTACGATCGATAATGTGGACCTGCGATATGAGCTTTATCCTTCGGCCGGAGAAACCGTCAGTGTCGGATTATTTTATAAGAATTTCAGAAATCCGATAGAATGGAATTTTATCGATATGGGTGGCAGTTATCGTTACAGCTACGAAAATGCCCGTAGTGCTTATACGACCGGAGTTGAGGTGGATATTCGAAAATCGCTTGACTTTATAAATATTCCCGACTTGACTTTAGTTCTTAATGCGGCATGGGTGAAAAGCCGGGTCAAATTTAGCGATGAAGGGTTGGTAAAAGAGAAAGACCGTCCTCTACAAGGTCAGTCTCCGTATATCGTGAATGCCGGACTTTATTATACTTCTTCCGAAAAGATAGGATTATCGGCAAGTTTATTATATAACATTATCGGTAAACGTATTGTCGGGGTCGGAAAATCTACCTCTGTCGATGGAAACAGCGATTATGATGTCCCTGACGCATACGAGATGCCCCGTAATGTCCTTGACTTGACTATAAATAAAACATTCGGGAAGATAGTTTCTTTGAAATTGGGGATCAAGGATATTCTGGCACAGTCGGTTATCATGAAACAATTTCCCACTACGACGATCGATGGCGTAAAACAAGAACGGGAACAGATTACCCGGAAATATACGCCCGGAAGATCGATATCACTAAGTCTTTCTTTAAAGTTTTGATCATAAACCAAAATTAAAAAACGATGAAATCAAAATTGAAATTTTTTGTTTTAGCAGTAATCGGTGCTGTTTGTGCAGCCGGATTTACGAGTTGTAACGATGATGATGACAATGGGGGCGATCCTGCTGTCACCGGAGAAGTTATCGATTTGGGAGATGGTTCCGACAATTATGAGATAGCGGGTGATTTGACATTGACCTATCCCAATACTTATAACTTGAAAGGTTTTGTTTATGTGCCTGACGGCAAGACGATAACGATAGAGCCGGGCGTGGTTATCAAAGGAGATAAAGCCAGTAAGGGTACGTTGATTATTGAACGTGGAGGTAAAATCATGGCAAAAGGCGAGCAAGATCGTCCTATTGTGTTCACTTCATCACAAGCTCCCGGAAGCCGGAAGCCCGGAGATTGGGGCGGATTGATTATTTTAGGAAAAGCGAAGAATAACGCAGGTGAACAGACTATCGAAGGGGGAGTACGTTCGAAACATGGAGGAAATGATGATGCGGATAATTCCGGAGTGTTAAGCTATGTCCGTGTCGAGTTTGCCGGGATAGAATACTCTACCGATAACGAGATCAACGGTATTACTTTCGGATCGGTAGGAGCAGGTACTCAAGTCGACCATCTTCAGGTGTCTTATTCAGGAGATGACAGTTATGAATGGTTCGGCGGTAAAGTAGATGCCCGCTATTTAGTCTCTTTGGGTTGTTGGGATGACGACTTCGATACCGATAACGGCTATCAGGGACGGGTACAGTTTGCTGTTGCTCTCCGTAACCCGCAATACGCCGATAAATCATGTTCGAACAGTTTTGAGTCGGATAATAACAGTTCAGGTAGCGTAATCGATCCGACCACTCGCCCTATTTTTGCCAACGTGTCGCTTTTCGGTCCGGTTACCGATCCGGCCAATTATCAAGATAAAGGAAATGATAAGGGTAGTACGATGGGCTGTTTCCAGACCGGAGTTCAAATACGTCGGAGTTCAAACTGCAATCTGTTTAATTCCGTTATTGCCGGATATCCGATCGGTTTGATTATCGAGAATGATAAGGCCGGTTCTAATTCTCAGGAATCTGCTACGGCAGGGACATTGAATATTTCCGGATGTGTGATTGCAGGATGCCAAAAAGCATTTCAAGATAAAGCTCTGAATCCGAAAAATCGGGAAAGCGTTATTGATCCCTCTGATCCCGGTACGTTCGTGAGTGCATATTGGGCTACTGCTGCGCTCTCCAATGAAGGAGTCTTGTCTTCGATTTCTGATTTGAAATTAAAAGGAAATCCTCAACTGTTGAACGGTACACCGGATATGTGTCCGAATACCGATAGTCCGTTAGCTGCCGGAGCAGTATGGACCAATAATTATGTAAATAACTCGTTCTTTACCAAAACGGCTTACAGGGGAGCTTTCGGCCCTACTGAAACCGCTTCGGATAATTGGATGAGCGGATGGACTAATTTTGACCCTCAGAATACGGTATATTGATTAGATTCTTGTTTTGTCGGAAGGAGGGGGAAGAGATTTTCTCTCCTTTCTTTTTCATGTCCCGAAGTAATCCGGGACATTTTCGTTATATTTGCATAGACTATTCTTCATAACTATACATCATACACACACGATGAATTACAGAGCAAAGTATTTGTTAATCCTTTTTTTCTTATCCTTATTTGCGGGGTATGACCTGCTTGCGGTTGCAGCATCTTCTCATAGAAAAAAAGAACGTCTTTCTGAATATGTGAATCCGTTTATCGGAGCAAGCACCAATGTCCGGAAAGCAAGAGCCGGTCATGGATTGGGAAAAACTTTTCCCGGAGCTACGACACCGTGGGGAATGACTCAAGTAAGTCCTAATACGATTACAGGAGGTGATAATGGTCCGGGGTATAGTGACGAACATACGACGATAGAAGGCTTTGCTTTAACGCAAATGAGCGGAATTGGTTGGTATGGTGATTTAGGCAATTTTTTGGTTATGCCTACAACCGGGGAACTGTTTACTTATCGGGGTACTGAACAGTATCCCGAAAAAGGATACCGTTCACGTTATAACAAGCGATCTGAAAAAGCTTCTGCCGGATACTATTCGGTTTTTCTTTCCGATTATAAAATAAAAGCGGAGTTGACGGCTACACCGCATTGCGGAATTATGCGGTTTACTTATCCGAAACATAAACAAGCCCGTATTCAGATTGATCTCGCCCGCCGTGTGGGAGGAACTTCTACTCGGCAATATATAGAACGGGTAGATGATCGGACTATACGAGGATGGATGCGTTGTACGCCTGCTGGCGGAGGATGGGGAAATGGATCGGGAAAAGCAGACTATACAGTATATTTCTATGCGCAATTCAGTTGTCCATTGAAAGAATACGGGATATGGAGTGCCGATATTTCCGATAATTGGACACGCCGGTTGGGAGACATAGGAAAACCCGAATATATCGACCGGGTCATTCATGCCGAGACGTTTCATAAACGGGACAAAATGGAAGGAAATCATTTAGGATTTTATACGGAGTTCCCTACAGAAGAGGACGATGAGGTGGTTGTAAAAACCGGTATCTCTTTTGTCCGTATGAAGGGGGCGGAGATGAATTTGAAAGCCGAAGTGCGAGGGTGGAATTTTGATCGTTATCGGGACAAAGCTGCCTCTCTGTGGGATGAAGCTTTGAGCAAAATAAAAGTGTCGGGAGGTACTCGAGATATGAGAACGATCTTTTATACAGCACTTTACCATACAATGATAGATCCGAGGGCATTTACCGATGTTACGGGTGAGTATATCGGAGGCGATAAGCAAGTACACAAGACCGACGATTTTATCAAACGGACGGTATTCAGCGGTTGGGACGTATTCAGAAGTCAGTTTCCTTTGCAGACAATTATTAATCCGGAAGTCGTAAACGACATGATCTGTTCTTTCATATCTCTTGCCGAAGAGAATGGTACGAAATATTATGACCGGTGGGAGTTCTTGAATGCTTATAGCGGATGTATGGTCGGAAATCCCGCTATATCGGTAATTGCGGACGCTTATCGGAAAGGAATTCGTAATTATGATGTAAAAAAGGCTTACGCTTATGCGGTAAATACAGCTGAGAAAATGGGGAATGACAAAAAACTCGGATATGTGCCGGGAAGGGTTTCCGAAACATTGGAATATGCTTATTCCGATTGGTGTCTCTCTGTATTGGCGGAGGATTTGGGCTGTAAAGAAGCTGCTGCCGAATATTTTGAACGTTCCCGTTCTTATTCTAAAGTTTTCGATGAAGAACAAGGGTGGTTCAGACCTCGTAATGCAGATGGTACATGGAAAGAGTGGCCTGAAGAAGGGCGGTTGAAAGAAAGTTACGGATGCGTGGAAAGTAATCTTTATCAACAAGGGTGGTTTGTCCCTCACGATATTCCCGGAATGGCAGATTTAATGGGTGGAAGAACAAAAACTTTGGCTGATTTGACGAACTTTTTTGAGAAATGCCCGTCCGATTTTTTGTGGAATGCTTATTATAATCATGCTAATGAACCGGTTCATCATGTCCCGTTTCTTTTCAATCGTTTAGGAGCACCTTGGCTTACACAGTATTGGACAAGGGCTATTTGTAACGGTGCTTATAAAAATAAAGTGGAGGGTTTGGTCGGCAATGAAGATGTCGGCCAGATGTCTGCATGGTATGTTTTGTCGGCTATGGGATTTCATCCGGTGTGTCCCGGAGAGACTCGGTACGAATTGACAACGCCATTGTTCGACCGGGTCGAAATAAAATTGGATGATCGCTATGCAAAGGGAAAAAGATTCGTAATCAAAACGGTTGGAAATGCTTCGGAGGCTTGTTATATCCAGTCTGCAAAATTAAACGGGAAATCTTTAGAAAAATGTTATATAGACCATAGCGATATTATGAATGGCGGAGAGATATCTTTTCGATTGGCGTCGTATCCTAATTATTCATGGGGACTTGAGTAATTCCAAAGAGCGTTTGTGAAGCTGTTTTTTGTCCCGATAAGGAGCATAGCGGACTTGAGATGTGCATGAGCGGGAAAAAGGATCGGAAAAGGGACTTGAAAAGATATATGGTTTTACTTTTTGTCTCCAATGGCCGGAGTTAAAGATATATTTGTATTTTTGTAAGAAATTTAATTAGTTTCTTAAACAGGTTTTGAAATACTTGGACAATTTATCAGCCTTTTTTGAGTTATAAATTAAGAAAGTAATTAGACGGAAGTTGGTATTTTTTAATTCTGAAATAAAAAATATATGCTTGTCCGGATCGGTTTGGCTTTTCGGGAAGCATTCGTCATGAGTATAAAAAAAATCATATCGCTGTTTTTATTGTTGCTCGGATTTGTAGAACTTCGGGCACAAGTCGATGCCCAGTTCAGTCAATATTGGGCATTGCATAATTATTACAATGCCGGAGCGGTAGGACAAGACGGTAAGTTGAATATTCGTGCCGGTTCGCGTCAGCAGTGGGTAGGTATGCCCGGAGCACCCAAGACGTTTTTAGTTTCGGCCGAAATGCCTTTTCGCTTATTTAAACAGAATCATGGAGTAGGGTTGGCGATGACAAACGAAACTCTCGGTCTGTATTCAAACATGACGATTGCCCTCCAATATGCTTATAAAGTGCGTTTATGGCAGGGACAACTCAGTCTGGGATTACAGTTGGGGTTACTCGATCAGCGTTTTGACGGTACGGAAGTTTCTATACCTGAAAGCGATTATCACAATTCTTCGGATGACGGTATTCCCCAAAGTGAGTTGCAGGGGATGGCATTCGATATGGGATTCGGAGTATTCTATTCCCATAAATATTTTTATGCAGGTCTTTCGTCAACACATCTTACCGAACCGGTGATTACGTTCGATGAAAAATATGAAACTTATACGGGACGTTCGTATTATTTTATCGCCGGGGGCAATATTCCTTTTAAAAATGCGTTATATGAGTTGCAACCCTCGCTTTTGTTAAAGACGACGTTTCAAATCACTCAGGTGGAGTTGACGGCTCGTCTGAGGTATAATAAGTTTTTGTGGGGGGGATTGTCTTATCGCTGGAAAGATGCGTTGGTGATTATGATTGGTGCTGATTATAAAAACTTTATGTTGGGATATTCTTATGATTATCCGGTTTCGGCAATTGTAAAGGCAACAAGCGGGAGTCATGAAGTTTTTTTAGGATATAGTTTAAAGATAGATTTTTCAAATAAGAACAAGAATAAACATAAAAGTATTCGGATACTATAATTTATGAAGAAGATCATGTTATTTTTGGCAATCGTGGGCATGTTGGTATCTTGCGCTCCGTCTTCTGCACCTAACGGTGGAGAGGTGGTGGGAGTAAGCAGCACTGCTTTCGGTGAGCCTACACCTTACGGTATGGTATTGGTAAAGCGCGGTTCTTTTGAAATAGGTCCGTCCGAGAAAGATACTCTTTGGGGAACGCCCCAAACGGCGAAAGGGATATCTATTGATGCTTTCTGGATGGATGAGACCGAGATAACCAATTCCGAGTATAAACAATTCGTGTATTGGGTGCGGGATTCGATTATTCGGGAACGTCTGGCCGATCCGGCTTTTGGCGGGAACGAAGCATTTAAGATAGAAGAAGATCGGGATGGAAATCCGGTAAAACCTCATTTGAACTGGAATAAGGCGATTCCATGGCGTAATCCGACCGAAGATGAGGCTCGGGCGATTGAGAGTGTCTATCGGATCAATCCGATTACCGGAGCGAAAGAGTTGGATGTGAGACAGCTTAATTATCGATATGAAGTGTTTAACTATACCGAAGCTGCAAAACGGAAACATCGTCTCGACCCGGCACGTCGCATTTTGAATACTGACGTACAACCCGATCCTGAGGCAGAAGTGCTCATTTCCAAAGATACGGCCTTTTTCGATGATGATGGGCGGATTATTACACAGACGATTGTTCGTCCGTTGCAAAGCGAGTTCGATTTTCTGAATACCTATATCGTTAATATTTATCCTGATTCTACGGCTTGGGTAAATGATTTTGATAATGCATATAATGAACCTTACATGCGTATGTATTTTGCACATCCGGGTTATAACGATTATCCGGTAGTCGGTGTTTCATGGGAACAGGCGACAGCTTTTTGCGTATGGCGAACTCATTATTTGTTGGCCGGAATCAAAGGCGCTTCGTATATAGAGCCTTATCGTTTGCCTACTGAGGCCGAATGGGAATATGCGGCGCGTTCCGGAAAGAACGAAAATAAATTCCCTTGGTCCGAAGATGCTCCAATGTCTGATAAAGGATGTTTTTACGCTAACTTCAAACCGCAAAAGGGGAATTATGTAAAAGACGGAAATCTTATTACATCCCGAGTCGGAACATATCCGCCTAATGAGTTCGGACTTTACGATATGGCGGGAAATGTATCGGAATGGACATCGACAGCTTATACTGAGGGCGGAAATCTTTATACCAGTGACATGAATCCCGATTATCGTTATAATGCGGCGAAAGAAGATCCTTATCGGATGAAAAGGAAGATCGTACGTGGCGGTTCGTGGAAAGACGTGTCGAATTTTGTACGTTCTGACATACGTATGTGGGAATATCAGAATGAACAACGTTCGTATATCGGTTTCCGGTGTGTACGTACGCAAGTGGGATTCGCCAAAGGTCGTAAATAATAAAAGGATTTAAAGTTTACCATTATGGGAAAATATAAAAGATATAAAAATCGTATTGAGAAATTTCTTTCGGGCGATTCCGGAAAACGATTCTTTAATTTTGCTTATAGTATCGGTGCTGCTATTGTAATTTTAGGGGCTTTATTTAAGATATTGCACCTTCCGGGAGGTAATTTTATGTTGTCGGTCGGTATGGGGGTAGAGGTGATGATGTTTTTACTGACAGCATTCGACCGTCCTGCCAAAGAATATAACTGGGAAGAAGTGTTTCCCGTGCTATCGACCAAAGATCCTGAAGATCGTCCTGAATTTCATGGAGGTCAGGGCGGTGGCGTAATTATTAAGGGGGGTACCGGAGCGACCGGAACAGTTGTCGTTAACGGAGGATCGTCCGGAGTACATGTTTCGCCTGAAGAGGCCAAGAGAACGGCTGGCATTCCTTCGGACATACAGTTGGGGGAAGAAGATACGCAGAGTCTTTCGGAAAGCATTCAGAAACTTTCTGCCGCAGCCGACCAACTTTCGCGTATGGCAGAATTGACTGAGGCCACCCAAAATTATTTAAGTCAGTTATCAGCTATTTCCGCACAAATGGATCAGTTTAAAGAGGCTACACGTTCGTTGACGGAAGTTTCTAATATTTTGCTTGATTCCTATAAAAGTATAACCGAGAATTCTGAGGGTATTTCGGATCATTCTCAAGGGTATGTTACTCAAATGGAAGATCTGAATCGGAATCTGGCCGGTCTGAATACGATTTATGAAATCCAATTGAAGAGCATCAGTTCACAATTGGACAGTATCGACCGGGTCAATGCCGGATTAAAGAGCATTCGGGATATGTACGAACATTCGATGAACGACAGTAATCGTTATTGTGAAGAGACGGAAAAGATGACTAAGTACATGGCACAATTGAATGCCGTATATGAAAATATGCTTGCGGCGATGACCGTAAATATGTATAACCGTCCGATGACGCCTCCTCAGCCTCCTGTAACTCAGACAACTTCTGAAGAGGATGAAAATAAAGCGGTTGCTCAATAAAGAAATTATAGATTATGGCATCACCTAATTCAAATCTCTCTCCCCGGCAGAAGATGATAAACTTGATGTATATCGTCCTCACAGCCATGCTGGCATTGAACGTATCGTCCGATGTGCTGAACGGGTTTAAGCAAGTAGATGAGGGATTGGTGCGGACGACACAGAATTCGACGATACAGAATCAGGCTTTGTATAATGAACTTTCGGCATTTAATCAGACCAATCCCGAAAAGTCCGGAGCTTGGTATGGTAAGGCGACAGAAGTGAAAAACCGTACGGAGTCTCTCTATAAATATCTCGATGAGTTGAAATTGCGTATTGTGCGTCAGGCAGACGGAAAGGATGGCAATGTCAATGATATTGTACATCAGGATGATCTGGAGGCCGCTTCTTATATTATGCTTTCTCCGCGTACGGGAGAGGGTAAAAAACTCAGAACGGCATTGGAGCAATACAGTGACTTTGTCACGCCGATGATTACCGATACGATTCGGCGACAGATTATTTATGATTATCTGTATCCTCGTATTGCAGGGCAGTCGGAACGGAATCATAAAAAATGGGAAGAAGTGATGTTCGAGAATATGCCTGTTATCGCAGCAGTTACTTTGTTGAGTAAAATACAAAGCGATTTGCGTTATGCCGAAGGGGAGATCTTGCATGCTTTGCAGAAAAATATAGACGAAGGAGATGTCCGGGTGAATCAGTTGAATGCATACGTGATTCCGGCTTCTAAAACGGTAATGCGGGGAGGGAAATATTCTGCCAATATTGTATTGGCGGCTATCGATACGACTCAAGCTCCGGCAATATATATCGGAGGACAGAAACTTCCCGAAGATCGTAACGGACTGTACGAGTTTGTATGCGGGAAAACCGGAGTATTCGACTTTAGCGGCTATCTTGAAGTTCCTCACGGAGACGGAACTCTGACTCGTCATAATTTTACTTCGTCATATACGGTAATAGACCCCACGGCGACAGTATCGGCAACAATGATGAATGTTCTTTATGCCGGTATCGACAATCCGATCAGTATTTCGGTTCCGGGCATTCCGACACAAGCGGTTCAAGCTACTATGTCGGGAGGGACGTTGACCCGTTCGGGAAATGGTTGGATCGCACGTCCCGGAAAAGTCGGACAGGATGTGACGATTACGGTGACCGCATCTATGGAGGGCCGTTCTCAGGTCGTGAATACGACGACTTTCCGTGTTCGGAAATTGCCCGACCCTATGCCTTATATTGCATACAAAGATGATAAAGGTAATGAACAGCGTTATAAGGGAGGAAAACCTTTCTCAAAGCGAATATTGTTGTCTGCACCGGGTATTCAGGCGGCAATAGACGATGATTTGTTGAACGTATCTTATCGTGTTTTACAATTTGAAACCGTATTTTTCGATTCTATGGGGAACGTAATTCCCGAAATTTCTGACGGGGCATCGTTCTCACAACGTCAAAAAGATGCTTTTCGCAGGCTCTCCAGAGGAAAACGTTTTTATATTTCCCGGGTTAAAGCGGTCGGCCCTGACGGAATAGAACGAGACTTGTCTCCGATAGAAGTGATAGTAAATTGATAAAAGATTTAAGAAATAGAATAGAGCGTATGAAAATAGCAGTAAAAGGAGTTATTCCGGTACTTTGTCTTTTTATGGCGATGCCATTGCTCCGGGCTCAGAATAATAACAGCAGTACGGTGCGTACGGGTGTGGTGGGAAGCACGAACAATACTTCGTCTTCTTCTATTTCGGTGCGGGCAAAGTCTTTGTATGAGAAAGAAGCGATCTCTCCCGCCGATATTCCTTGGATGCGGGTTATTTACCGTTCTTTAGATCTGAAGGAGGAGAAAAATATGCCTTTGTACTATCCTGAAGAACCGACTGAAAATCAGGAAAATCTTTTTAGATTGATTATGAGGCTTCTGACAGAAAATAAGATCGTTGCGTATGAATATCTGGACGGAAGAGAGGTATTTACCGATCAATATAAGATGAATCTGAAAGATCTGTTGGACAAGTTTCATATTCTGTATGAAGAGAAAGAAGGGCGCACCTCTAAGAGTACCCGCTATATCGTGAATGAGAGCGATGTGCCTTCTAATGAAGTCCTTTCTTACTATATTCGGGAAAAATGGATATTCGATCAACGTAATTCGGGTCTGACTTCCGTAATCGAGGCGATTTGTCCTATACTGCATCGTGTCGGTGATTTCGGAGGAGATGCCATGACTTATCCTATGTTTTGGATTAAATATGACGATTTGCGGCCTTATATGGCACAACAGTATATTTTGACGAACAATGAAAACAATGTACAGAATTATACTTACGATGATTATTTTAAAATGAGAATGTTCGAAGGCAAGATATATAAGACGACCAATTTGAGAAACATGTCGTTGATGCAATTATATGATACGGCGGAGAAACAAGACAGTGCACGGGCCGGTATCGAAAAACAGTTGCAAAAT
Organism: Coprobacter fastidiosus; assembly: GCF_982245605.1. NCBI lineage: Bacteria > Pseudomonadati > Bacteroidota > Bacteroidia > Bacteroidales > Barnesiellaceae > Coprobacter > Coprobacter fastidiosus. Next base: position 17,744 of record NZ_CEVCIF010000039.1, read on the forward strand.
TTTGAAAACAGCCTTTGGGTGAAATCTCCCGCTCCGGTAGAGCAAGCTTCTAAGGATACGGATAAAAAAACAGCAACGGCTTCATCCGGTCAAAATGCGACGGAAAAAGAAGTGAAAAGTTCGGTGCGTTCTTCTCGAGGAACGACAACATCCCGCTCGTCTGTAAAATCAGGAAGTTCAAAATCTGTAAAGAGTAAATCTTCTCGTTCGTCATCTTCCAAATCTGCACCGATACGTTCGGTACGAAGAACGAGATAAAAAATGAAATATAAAAACCTCAAAAAACAAGGGCCTGTTTGAATTTTGTTCGAGTCGGATTTGAAAATTTCTTTCGATAATATTTCCCTGTCGGAAAATTCAGGCGGGCTTTAAGCAAACATTGAGATGTTTGCTTGTTTTTTTATAAATCATTGTTGATTCAGTGGACTATCTGGAAATTTGCGGAACTTTTGTCGGATTGCTTTATCTGTGGTTAGAATATCGGGCGAGTGTTTATTTGTGGCTGGCAAGTATTGTGATGCCGGCAATTTATATTTTTGTTTACTATCGAGTCGGCCTGTATGCCGATTTCGGCATTAATATCTATTATCTTCTTGCAGCCCTTTATGGATGGTATATATGGAAGTATGGGAACAAAACGGAGAATGGAGCAGGAAAACAGCCTGTCGGAGAATTGCCCGTTTCCCGTATGCCTTTGCATTATTATCTCCCTTCGACATTCGTCTTTATCTTTTTGTTTGTTGCAATAGGATATATATTGCTTTTCTTTACCGACAGCAATGTTCCTTGGTGGGATAGTTTTACTACGGCACTCAGTGTGGTTGCTCTGTGGATGCTTGCACATAAATATATAGAACAATGGTTGGTTTGGATTGTTATCGATGTAGCATGTTGCGGAATTTATGTTTATAAAGGCCTCTATTTTACTGCATTCCTGTATGGATTTTATGCCGTAGTCGCTATCTTTGGGTATTTAAAATGGAAAAAAATGATGCAATGAGCCGAAATGATGTTCCTCTGATTGAAAATAATCTTGATTTTCTTCCTTTTGTACCGGATGCCGTTATTTTGGCTGACGGTGAATATCCGGTACATGAATATCCGTTGCGTTTATTACGGGAAACACCGTATATTGTTTGCTGTGATGGGGCTGCAAATACATTTATCTCTCACGGGTATATTCCGAATATGATTATCGGAGACGGAGATTCTTTGTCTGTCGAGAATCGGATGCTCTATAAAGACCGGTTACTCTATGTTGCCGATCAGGAGACGAACGATCTTACTAAAGCGATTCGTTTCTTGCTCGGAAAGAATTTTCGCAATGTCGTTATTTTAGGAGCTACCGGGAAAAGAGAAGACCATACATTGGGGAATATCAGCTTACTTATGGAGCATTTTCCCTGTTTTTTACACTTGGCTATGGTGACCGATTATGGAGTATTTATACCGGTATGTGACAGTCATACATTCGGTTCTCGTCCCGGACAACAAGTTTCTGTTTTCAATTTCGGTGCATGTGACATGCGTTCCGAAGGGCTGGTGTATCCGGTCAGGGATTTTTCCCGATTATGGGAAGGAACACTCAATGAAACCTTAGGAAGCGCTTTTTCTATTTTTTGCAAAGGTAATTATCTGGTATATTTAGCTTATGATGTAAAATAAGGTTTCATGTCGTTTTTGTATTCGGTTTAAATAGTTTTCGTTGCATAAAGAGTACCCATACGGTTATTAAAGTAGCTATTCCGTCAGCGGTGGGAGATGCAGACCATACACCGTCGAGACCCCATATTCTGGGTAATAACAAGATTGCCGGAATCAAGAATAATACTTGCCGGGAAAGACTTAAAAATATCGATATGGACGCTTTCCCTATTGATTGGAAAAAATTTGTAATGACAATTTGTGCACCGACAATGGGAAACATCATCATGGTAATTCTTAGCCCGACCGAAGAAACGTCGATAAGATGTGTGTCGGTGGTGAATGCTCTTGCAAGGTAATGCGGGAAAAAGGTCGAGCCGATAAATCCTAAAGAGGTAATGATTGTGGCGACTGTTGCCGTTAAGGTCAGAGCTTTTTGCATCCTTTGCAGATTCCCTGCTCCGAAATTGAATCCTACGATGGGTTGCATGCCTTGGCACAGGCCGATGATGAGCATGACAATCAACATACCGTAACTATTGATAATGCCGAATGCCCCGATTGCCGTATCTCCTCCGTATTTTAGTAGTGAAGTGTTCATGAAAATGGCGACAGCGCTTGCCGTGAGATTGATTAGGAACGGAGACATACCGATAGATACGATGTTGCGTATGATCTGTCCTTGTAACCGGAATGAATGTTTGTGGAAACGAATCGAACTTTCTTTCCCGATAAAGTGGTACATGACAAATGCCGTGGATACGGCCATAGAAATGACCGTGGCGATGGCTGCGCCCTTGATTCCCATTTTGAACCAAAATATGAAAATCGGATCGAGAATAACATTCATAACAGCTCCGATCAACATCGTAATCATTGCTTTTTGGGGATATCCCGATGCTCGCATCATATTGTTGAAACTGTAACATAAATTGGTAAGAGCCATGCCGGGTAACAGATAGAACAAAAATTCCCGTGCGTAGGGAATTGTTTTATCGCTTCCTCCGAATTGCCTCAGTATATCGTCCATAAAAAAAATGAAAAACAGAATATAACAGGCTGCTAAAGCGAGTGTGAGCACAAGGCTGTTCCCCAATATTTTTTCTGCCCGTACCGGATCTTTTTGTCCCAGTACGATCGATATGCGGGCGGATGCTCCTGCTCCGACCAGCATTCCGACGGCTGCCGTAAGATTCATGATCGGAAATGTTAGAGCCAGTCCCGAAATAGCGTCCGGACCTACTCCTTGACCGATGAAAATACGGTCTATAATGGTGTAAAGAGACATAACCATAGTACCGACAATAGCCGGGACAGCATATTGCCATAGTAATTTCCCGACCGGTTCGGTTTCGAGTTTATTGCTGGGCGGAGTACTTTGTGTCATAATATAATGTAGAGTCGAATATTTCCTGCCTTGCTACTTAAAGCCTGTTTAAATTTCCCAAAAAAATACTATCAGGTCATTTTTGCGTTCTCTTCCGGTCTTTTTTCCTGTTTTCTCTCGTCAGATAGCCCGCTATCCTCCTCGTAAAAACAGAAAAACATACTCGGAAGAAATTTTCAAAACTGACCCGAGTAAAATTTAAACAGCCTCTTGATTCTATTTGTCTTTCCAATCTCCGTTTATTTTTATTAATTCTATCAATTTTTCTACGGCTTGTTCTTCAGGGATATTTTTTTCAATGCATACTTTATTTTTGTATAGGCTGATTCGGTCACGGCCTGCTCCTACATATCCGTAGTCAGCATCCGCCATTTCTCCCGGACCGTTTACGATACATCCCATAATTCCTATTTTCAGGCCTTTTAAGTGAGAAGTGGCAGCTTTTACTTTGGCGATTGTTTTTTGCAGGTCGAACAACGTCCGTCCGCATCCGGGACAGGAGATGTATTCGGTTTTGCTGATACGTTGTCTTACTGCCTGAAGGATTCCGTACATGCAGCATATCTCGGCCTCTGTCGAGATATTTCCCTGATTTTGCAGCCAGACCCCGTCTCCGAATCCATCGGATAATAAAGCCCCGAAATCGGCTCCTGCTTTGATCTGCAGATCTTCATTATCGTTTTCTGTATAGTTGTGTTGAAGAATTACCGGAGTATCTAAACCTCGACATAATAATTCATGGAAAAAGGCTCTTTGCTCCCCGACCGGGTTTTTGTGGCCGGAGGTTAGAATCGCCACGATGTCGTCATTTTCTTTTAAAGTTTTCCATAGCGTTTCGTCGAGTTGGGGATAGGAAAATAGTAAGAATTTTGTTTTCGCTTTTATTGAAGGGATAAGCCCGGCGGATTTTGTTGTAAATAGCGGATATACGTTCGGCTGAGGGACATAAACATCTGCATCGACGATCCGTGCGGCAGTGTTCGGGTATTTGTTCGGGTCATTATTGCCTATATACCAATAGTCGGGATATTGTTCTCCGATTATGCCTATTATGTCGACATTTTTTTCAAGTGCATTGGCTATGGTAACGGGAACATTGTTGCCTCCGATATTTCCGATGATTTTACTTTTTCTTCTTTCCATGCGGAGAAAGTCGAAGTGTGGGTATGTTTTCCCTTTAATCGGGGTATGACCTTCTCTGTTGGTAATATAATCGACGAGTTTGCGAGCTACCGGAATTTCCGCTTCGGGAGCTTCGCTAAGAGAAACCCGTATCGTGTCTCCGATTCCGTCGGCGAGAAGTGTCCCTATACCTACGGCAGATTTTATTCGTCCGTCTTCTCCGTCACCGGCTTCCGTCACTCCGAGATGTAAAGGGTAGTTCATGCCTTCCTGTTCCATTTTTGCAATCAACAATCGTACGGATTTTATCATAATTCCGGTATTCGATGCTTTGATCGATAGCACGACATCATTGAAATTTTCTTCTTTGCATACTCGTAAAAATTCCATACATGATTCTACGATGCCGGCCGGGGTGTCTCCATATCGACTCATGATGCGATCAGATAACGATCCGTGGTTTACACCTATACGCACGGCCGTATGGTGTTCTTTGCATATATCGAGGAATTGAATAAAACGGGCACGCAATTTTTTTATTTCTTCTGCATATTCTTCATCGGTATATTCGAGGTGAACGAATGTCCTGGCACTGTCAACGAAGTTTCCCGGGTTGATACGGACTTTCTCAACGATTCGTGCGGCAGCGTCTGCAACGTTCGGATTGAAGTGTATGTCGGCAATCAGCGGAGTATGGTATCCTCGTTTGTGCAGCTCTTTCTCTATGTTTGCAAGATTTTCTGCTTCTTTTGTCCCTTGAGCTGTCAGTCTGACATAATCTGCTCCTGCATCGATGATGCGAATACTTTGCTCTACACAAGGTAAAGTTTCTTGTGTGCGAGTATTGGTCATGGATTGTATGCGAACCGGATTCTCCCCGCCTAACGGTGTATTGCCTATTCGGGTAACAGAGCTTTTCCGACGATGATAATTGAAGTAGTCCATACGGGTAAGAGATTATAAAGAGCGGAAAAAATCCGGACAGGACTTTTTACCGCTCTGAAAATCGTTATTTTTAATTTGTTTTGAATTTGTATTCTATTTTGGACAATTGCTGGTTGGCGTCTACGATCTTTTGGGCCAAACCTTGCTTGTATGCTTTTAAGCGAGCATTGATTTTTTCATCTCCGAGAGCGAGCATTTGAGTCGCGAGAATGGCTGCATTCAAAGATGCGTTGATTCCGACTGTTGCGACAGGAATACCCGGGGGCATTTGTACGATAGCATAAAGGGCATCTATTCCCTCCAGGCTTGATTTGATAGGGACTCCGATAACCGGAAGAGTAGTCATGGAGGCTATGACTCCGGGCAAATGAGCTGCCATTCCTGCTGCTGCAATGATTACTTTGATTCCTCTCGATTCTGCATTTTTGGCAAATTGTTCCACTTCTACAGGAGTACGATGCGCAGATAATGCATTCATCTCAAACGGAATCTCAAAGTCGTTGAGCAGTTGTGCTGCTTTTTCCATGATAGGCAGGTCTGAAGTGCTGCCCATGATGATGCTGACAATAGGTTTCATCTTTTTGTGGTATTATTTGTTGTTTAATAAATTCTTATTTCAAGTAATATTAAAATAGAACGAAATCAGGAGTATCGATCCGAACACCCAAATGAATCCGTTTATAACGCCTGCTGTGACCTGCATTAATGTGTGACGCCCCAAACCGATGCGGGCGCTCCCTAATATTCCGGTCAGCATGATGAGGGTACAAAACAATACGATCGGGAATGTCATTTGTATGCTTGCCAACCCGAACGCTAATCCTGTCAATCCGCTTATTCCGGTCAGGTGTGCGCTGATTTTCCAGCGTATATTTATTAGTAGAGCAGTAATTATCGAACCGATGCAACCGATAAAAAATGCAAGAACCCATATCGGAAGTCGGGTTTTATATAAAAAATAGAGACAAAATCCGTATCCGAACAGATTTATCATATACGGAATTTCACGATCGTGCCGGTCATTCAGTCCGATGCTTTTTACTTTTTTTGTTTTATACATCCATAAAATAGTCATTGCAGGAATAATTGCTGTAAAGAACAGGACGCCGGATGCGATGAATAATTTGAAAGAGATAGGCAGAATATAGAGATAAGAAAAGAAGAAAATGATGCAGATGCCGTAAAACGGCATCAATAACGGGGTTAAGACGGCTGAAAAAAAATGGACCAGCGTTTTCATTCTGTATGTCGAGTTTTATAGATTTATATTTCTTTTCTTAAGCGGGCAACCGGAATGCCTAACTGTTCCCGATATTTTGCGACTGTACGGCGAGCGATAACATAGCCCTTTTCTTTTAGCAGGTCGCAGAGTTTATCGTCTGCCAGAGGTTTCCGTTTATCCTCGTTCTCGATGCATTGTTGTAAAATTTTCTTTATTTCCCGAGATGAAATTTCTTCACCCGATTCGTTTTGCATTGATTCGGAGAAAAAATATTTCAAGGGAAAAATCCCGAAATTAGTTTGCACATATTTGCTGTTACTTACTCGGGAGATGGTAGATATATCATATCCTGTACGTTCGGCAACATCTTTGAGTATCATCGGTTTCAGATTGCTTTCGTCTCCTGTCAGGAAAAAATCTCTTTGTAGATCGATAATTACCTGCATCGTATTCAACATTGTCTGTTGACGTTGTTTGATGGCGTCGATAAACCATTGAGCCGAATCTAATTTTTGTTTTACGAATAATAACGCATCTTTTTTATCCCGGGTTTGGTTTTGTTTATTTCCCATGTAATCCTCTAACATGTGAGTATAAGAGCGGTTGACCCTTAATTCCGGTATATTGCTGTTATTAAGGCTCAATGTCAGTTCTCCGTCATGAGAATCGACTATGAAATCGGGGATAATATGGCTCATCCCGTCAGAAAACGAATCGCTCCATGAACTTCCCGGTTTCGGATTGAGCATTGTGATTTCGTGAATTGCCTTTTTCAGTTCTTCTTCAGAAACATTATATTGTTTTTGTATTTTGTCATAATGTTTTTTTGTGAATTCATCGAAAGATTTGTCTATGATTTTATAGGCTAATAGTGCTGCCGGAGTACCTTCATGGCGTTCTAACTGCAATAACAAACATTCGCGCAGATTGGACGCTCCGACTCCTGCGGGTTCGAAATCTTGGATCATTTGCAGCAGATCTTCGAGTCGTTCGGTGGAAATGTCTATTCCTACCTGGAAAATGAGATCGTCAGATATTGCAGACAACGGACGTTGCAAATAACCGTTGTCATCGATATTACCGATAATGTATTCTGCTATTTTAGCATCTTGTTCCGACAGGTTTCGTTCTCCTAATTGTTTCAAGAGAAAATCATGAAAAGTCGATCCGCCGGAAAAAGGAATATCTTCATGCTTTTGGTCTTTTGAGAAATTGTCTGCCTCGAGTTTGTAGTCGGGGATATCGTCTTCCGTCAAGTAATCTCCCATAGAAATGTCTTCTGCACTTTCGGCAGATGCATCAGTATCTTCGTTTCCGAATTCATCGGTATCGGAGTGTTCATGCTCTTCTGTTCCCTCGTCAAGTGCCGGATTATCGATCAGTTCTTGTTTGATGCGTTCCTCCAGCTCAATAGCTGTCAACTCAAGCAGTCGTATTACCTGTATTTGTTGGGGTGACAGCTTTTGTTGCAGCTTTTGTTGTAGTTGTTGTTTCAGCATCGGTTTTCTCTTGAAATTTTCGAACGAAGATACTCTATTTTATTGGAAAGAGGGAATTTTTACTTAATTTTTAGCCGTTAAAAATCGTGACAAAGAAAAATTATCCTTACCTTAAATCTTTGTCCAAAGTTTAGAGTCAGTTTAAATATTCCAATAATGTGATTGAGCCGAATTATCTTTTTTTCAGCCATCCGGGAATGACACATACACCTATGGCTAAATAGAGGTAATAGGTGATGATTCGCCATATAAACGCGATAACCAATGCCGTTCCTGCAATAGGAAAGAAGTCTGCGTAGTATTGGCTGAACATGTATTCGCTGAACCCGCTTCCTCCAGGAGTCGGACTTACGGTCATAACGATCCACAAGATAAATTGTCTGCCGAATGCCAATAGTTGTTTTCCGGTAACAGGAGAAAATGCAAGAAGCAATGCATTCACAACGAGGAAACGAGATGTCCAAGAAAAAACCGTAGCTCCGAATGCCGAAATCCAAAAAGAAAAGGGCTTTTTCCCTATCGCATGGGAACTGACGACCAGATTGTCTCCCAGTTCGGAGACTTGCTTTCCCCATCGTTTGAGCATCCTAATCTTGAATATTTTGTTTAATGAGTCTCGTATCCATTCAGGTTTTTTGAAAAGCCCTGTGTATAATATCAGTGTCCAGCTCACTATTAGCATATAGACGAGAAAAAACAGATTCATAATATTTTTAGACAGGATTGTCGTTGTACCGAAAAGTTCGGGTATAGAGATGCTGATTAAAAGTATCGGGATGGCAATTACGAAAAACAACTCGTCTAAAAACAGGCTGGCAAACATCATTGCCGTACTGCGTCCGGCGTTGATCCCTTCTTTGTTGAGAAATACGACGATGAGGCTGCTGCCTCCTACTGCAGAAGGTGTGACTGCCGATGTGAATTCGCAAAGGATATTGACTCGTATTGCCTGCCACCAACTCAACGTATTTCCCGATATTTTACGATAACGCCAAATCAATCCGGCATCTCTTCCCAGCATAAATATAACAGCAATAGCGACAAATGTTGTTGTTTTGAGGGAAAAAGATACATGGGTGAAAATGTGTGGATCAAACTCCTTCCAAAATAAATAACATATCACTGTCAGTCCGATAAGTACCGGTAATAGGATATAAGCAACGGTTTGTAGCGGTTTTGTTCGTATATCAGTTATTTCAGGCATAGCGTTTTAGTAAAGATTTATATCGGTCTTGTACTTCTTCTGCTACATTTTCCCATGATCGGGCTATCGTATTGGATGCTGCTATTCCTGTCTGACGCACCTTTTCCGGGGATTGTATGAGGTAGGTTAATTTTTGTGCAAATTCTGAAACAGATTGCCCCGATAAAAATCCGTTTTGCATGTCTTTGACGATTTCGGCAGAGGTTGCTCCCGATAGTAATAACGACGGAGTTTGCATTGAAGCAGCTTCTCTGACGACCAAAGGTGCATTGTCATACAATGAGGGGAATAAGAAGAGATCGGCGGCGGCATAGTATCGCTTTAATTGTTCTCTGTCGGTGAGATTCCCTACAAACTTGATTTTATTGGTTAGTTTAAGGCTTTTAACTTGTTCATGTAATTCTTTTTCGGCATATCCTGATCCGATGAAAAACATTTTAAAAGGCTTTTCTCTTATAAGTGATAGTGCATCAATGATCAATTCGGGATTTTTTTCTTTGATATGCTGCCCGACGAAAAGAAACATTAGTTCTTGATCGGTAATGTTTAATTCTTTTCGCATATCGGATTTTAGAGTCAAAATGTTTGCCGATCCTGAAAATTCGGTTCCGTTGTCCACTATTTCTACTTTCCCTTTATATCCGTACTCCCGTATTGTGTCTTCTACGGCAGCTTGGGGTATCCATACTTCGTCTGCTGCTTCGTAAAAACGGATTATCTTACGGATGAGTAGGGCCAAAAGAGTTTTATTAGGGATAATTCTTTTGAAATCATCCCGGTATTTTGAATGAAAAGTTGCAATTATAGGTATATGCTGGCTATGGGCTATGCGCATGGCCAGTTCTCCCGAAGAAAAAGGACAGTGAGCGTGTACTAAGGAGAAAGGCTTTTGGCAAATATGCTCATAAAAAGGCAGGTCGATACGGGGAAATCCTAATCTATAAGGCTTTCTCATAGGTATCGGGATAGAAGTATAACTATATATCGGGTATTTTTCTGTGTATTGAGTTCCCGGTATTTTAGGTGTTACGACACATACATTTTCATTTTTTTGATTCAGCCAGTAAGCATAATTTTTGACGGTAAGAGATACTCCGTCCATAATTGGCGGGAATCCATCATTAAAAAGTCCGATCAATCGTTTATCCATATCAATTCATTAGTCTATGCTAAATAAACAATGAAATGTTACGATCGTTTAACGAAAGGGTGACAATTTAAAGACTGTTTATAGTTAGACAGCTATTTTAGATAAAGAACATGAGAATTACTTGTGCGATAATTACCCGTAAAAACATACATAACGGATATACCGTGGCGTATGAAACAGCGGGATTATCTCCCGGGATAGTATCATTTGCATAATTCAGAGCCATTGGATTCGCCATGCTGCCGCACATCATTCCGGCTACCGATCCGAAATCGAGCTTGGTAATGCGCAAAGCAATTAATGCAACGATGATTACCGGAATAAACGTAATAGCGAATCCGAGAAGTATCCATATTAATCCTTCCGGACGGATTACCGTTTCGAAAAAATGTTGTCCGGCATCCAGTCCCAGACATGCCAGATACATAGATAATCCTAATGCTCGTAACATCAAGTTAGCGCTGCGGGTGGTATAAGTGATCATGTGTAACCGTGGTCCGAAACTTCCGATAAGGATTCCTATAACGATAGGGCCTCCGGCTATCCCCAGTTTTACGGGTGTACTTATACCCGGAATCGAGAATGGTATAGCCCCGAGAGCTAAGCCCAATACGATTCCGATAAATACAGAGATCAGATTAGGTTCGTTTAAACTTTTGACAGCATTTCCCAGAACTTTTTCTACATTTTGTATGGCGGCTGCTTCGCCTATGACCGTCAGTCGGTCTCCCATTTGCAATATAAGATCCGGAGTGGCTAACAATTGTACTCCCGAACGATATACCCGACTGATATTTATACCGTAATGATTTCGTAATCGTAAAGAGCTAAGTCGTTTTCCGTTAATTTCAGGACGGGTTACGACGATTCTTTGAGAAATGAGCTGACTGTCGATGGCATTCCAGTCTATATCTTCTTTATTCCAGTCTTTATTTTCGTGCTCTCCGAAAAGAACCGTGAGTGCATCGACATCTTTTTCGGAAGTGATAACGAGTAAACGGTCTTTTGCTTCCAGTTTCTTTTCAGATGTGGGAATGCTCACTTTGCCATCTCTCCAAAGTCGGGAAATAACGAATTTTTTTTGACTGAGAGATGCTGCTTCTCGTATGCTTTTTCCTATAATGCCGGGGTTGTTGACTTGGAACTCTGCAATATATACCGGTTTTTTCTTATCTTTCTCTTGTTCGGGAATATCCGAAGCCCGTGTAAATATTTTTCGTGTGGCGAATATTGCGAGAATTACGCCTAAGACACCTAAAGGATAGGTGACCGCACAACTTAGTGCCGGAGAATTAGAAGGCAACCCCATTTGCTTCAAAGTTTGTTGCGCTGCTCCTAAAGCCGGAGTATTGGTTGTTGCACCGCATAGGATACCTACCATGTCGGGTAGAGAAATACCACAAGTGAGATGGAAAATTACCGTCATGATAGTACCAATGAACACGACACCCAGAGCGAGAGCATTGAGAGTAATTCCTCCTTTTCGGAATAATCCGAAAAAACCCGGACCGACTTGCAGGCCTAAGGCATATACAAAGACAATGAGTCCGAAACTTTCTGCATAGTTGAGCATTTGCGGATCAACGGTTATTCCGATATGTCCTGCCATAATTCCGATGAAAAAGACGAATGTCACACCTAAGGAAATGCCGGCTATACGGATTTTCCCTAATGCCAATCCTATGGCGGATATTAAAGATACGACAATAACGGCTTGCATTGCCGAATGTTCGGAAAATAGACTATATAACCAATTCATCATCTTTTTGCTTTTAGGCAAGAGCTTGCAAAGATAGGAACAAAATCTTTGCTTTTATATAGAAATTCCGTTTAAAAAAGGAAATAGTTTTTCCCGTAGATTGTCTTCCGGACATACTTGACATACTTGAAAACCTGCTTGTCGTGCACCGTCAATGTTTTCTGTTTTGTCGTCTAAAAATAATGATTCGGCAGGATTTACTTTTGTGTCGTCGATTACTCTCTTATAAAATTCCGCATCGGGTTTTGACGCTCCTATTTCGTAAGAGAAATATAGCTTATCGAAATAATCGTCTATGGTGAGCCCGTTTTCCCGGAACAGATATTTTCTTGTGTATTCGATGTGGGTTATATTCGTGTTGCTAACCATATAAATAGGGAAATCCTCTTTTAAAGTGCGAAGAATTTTTAGTTTATAAGCCGGGATCGTTTGTATGATCTTGTTCCATGCTTGTCGTATCTCTTCATCTGATGTCTCTATGCTCAAAAAGATTCTTAATTGGTCGAAGAAATCTTTTTCTTCTGTTTGCCCGTTTTCAAAATCTCTGAGAATTTTATGGAAATTCTCAGAATTAAAGGCCTCGGGAATAGTCGCACCGAATTTACAGAATGCTTCGATTGTTCCGTTAAAGTCTAAATCGACTAAAACTCCTCCGAAATCGAAAAAAAATTGTTTTACCGGTATCATAATGGAATTAATATTTGAAACTGCTACCTCCTAAAAATTCTCGTAATAAAGATGTCGGAGGAATTTCATGTTCGTTAAGAGGTAAAAAGAAATCCAGAAACTTGAGTAAGCGGTTTGCTTCTCCATATTCTGTACAATCTCTGGGAACGGCGTTCAGAATAGGCATTGCTCTCCGTTTTAAAACAGCGAGTTCGAATAATAGCGATGAATTGAACATGGCATCGGCATTTTCTTGGTAAGGAAAAATCCATTTTTCTTCACCTCTGCGCACGCTCGGCCAGCGGGCTATTGTACTTTGTGCCGTGCTTCCACGATATTTGGCATCTCTGATGATGCGACGCAATAGCCGATTGTCTGTTGTCGGAATCCAGTTATGGTCATCTATTGATATAGACGTCAGTGCCGATACGTATATCTTGAATTTTAATTTATCTTCGATTTGTGGGGTTAGATCCGGATTTAAAGCATGAATGCCTTCTAATATAAGAACTTCCGATTCTTTTAATCTTAATTTGTTCCCTCGGTATATTTTTTTTCCTGTCTCAAAATTATAAGTAGGCAGGTCTATTTCTTCACCTTTTAAAAGTCTGTTGATATCATTATTGAATAATTCCAGATCGAGGGCATATAAAGATTCGTAATCGTATTCTCCATTTTCATCGAGAGGGGTTTCTTCCCGTTCTACGAAATAGTTGTCCAAAGAAATGGTTACCGGACGTATCAAGTTTGTCATTAATTGTATTGCCAGTCGTTTTGAAAAAGTTGTTTTACCTGAAGATGACGGTCCTGATATTAAGATAATTCGTGCACCCTCTCCGTCCCGGTTACGTCTGGTTATTTCATCGGCGATATTGCTGATTTTCTTTTCATGTAAAGCTTCCGAAACTTTGATCAAATCTGTTGCCTGACGGTTCTCTATGGCGAGATTTAAATCACCGACGTTATTCAATCCGATAATGGAATTGAAATGTATATATTCTTTGAATGCTGCCAGCATTTTATCTTGTTTTACTACAGTACCCAAAACCGAAGGATTTTCGGCTGAAGGGGGAACTAACAATAATCCGCCGTCATATTTGATCAGATCAAATAAATTCAAGTATCCGGTGGACGGAACCAGACAACTGTAATAATAGTCGATGAGGTTGTCAAGCCTGTAAAAAGTCGTATATAAAGATTTTGAAGTTTCCAGTAAATCGACCTTGTCCAACAAATTTTGTTCTTGGAAGAGCTTTATGGCATCGGATGTTTTACATTCGATGCGCTGGAAAGGCAGATTATCTGCTATGATTTTTCGCATCCGGGCTTTTATGCGATTGGTGGTCTCTTGAGAAATTTCTTGTCGATTGTTGATCCCGCAGAAATAACCTTTCGATATAGAATGCTCGATCCGTAACCGTGCTCCGGGCATTACGTCTTCCAACGCTTTATAAAAGACAAAACATAGAGAACGTACATACGTTCGCATACCGGATGGATGAGAAGCATCGATAAATTCTATATCTTTAGGACGAAATACTCGATAATCAAGATCTTCGGTTTTATTATTGACTCGTGCACAGAGCACTTGATATGGCAATTCTACTCCTGATTGGCCATATATTTGAAGCAGAGAATCGCCTTCGTTTATTTCAATGATTTGGTCGGTGTTTTTACAGTGGACCAGCACTTTATTACTCATAGTTTATTTGTTATAGTATGTTTGATTTGCAACAAGGATTGAATAAATATTACATTTTCAGGAAAATTCAATGTCCTACTCTGTCGTAAATTCTCTTATTTTTTTTATTTTTGCCTCAAATTTGCATTTAGCATCTTACGCACGCTAATATATTATATTCTTGCGGATTAAACAAAATATCAAATAAAGTAAATCGAGATGGAGTACACATTTTTTGACTTTTTGACGCTTATTGGCTCATTAGGTTTATTCTTGTACGGGATGAAAGTTATGAGTGAAGGGCTGCAAAAAGTGGCAGGAGACCGGTTGAGAGGAATTCTTACTGCGATGACGACCAATCGGGTGACCGGTGTGCTTACCGGAGTGTTAATTACCGCTCTTATACAATCTTCTTCCGCAACGACGGTGATGGTTGTCAGTTTTGTAAATGCAGGCTTACTTTCTTTGACACAGTCGGTGTCGGTTATTATGGGTGCCAATGTGGGTACTACTGTAACGGCGTGGATAATTTCTATTTTTGGCTTTAAGGTAAACATCAGTTTATTCGCTATTCCATTGATCGGTTTGGCGATTCCTTTTATTTTTTCCGGAAATAGCCGGAGGAGATCTTGGGGCGAGTTTATCATCGGTTTCGCTTTTTTGTTTATGGGACTTGAGTTCCTTAAAAATTCGGTTCCTGACATTCAGAATAATCCGGAAATACTTTCGTTTCTTACCGAATACACCAATATGGGTTATTTGTCGGTATTGCTTTTTCTTTTGATCGGGACGATTGTTACTATTGTCGTTCAGTCTTCCAGTGCGACAATGGCAATTACTTTGATCATGTGCAGTAAGGGTTGGATTTCGTTCGATATAGCGGCTGCAATGGTTTTGGGAGAAAATATCGGAACGACTATTACGGCTAATCTTGCGGCTTTGTCGGCTAATGTTTCGGCAAAGCGTGCAGCTTTTGCGCACTTTATGTTTAATATTTTCGGAGTATGTTGGATGCTTATTCTCTTTTTCCCGTTTACACATTTTATCGGTTTTTTGGTAAAAGAACTTACGGGAGGCTCTCCGACAGATCTGATGACTTTTATTCAGCACCATAGTCCTGCAGTCGTAAATCGTATTTCGGCTGAGAGCGCAGCCGGTTTGTCTGCTGATGAGTTGGCATTGCGGGCACAATACCAGGGAATGCAGGTTACGGTATCTTATGCTCTGTCTCTTTTTCATACAGTATTCAATATTCTCAATGTCCTGATAATGATCTGGTTTGTAAACCTGTATGTGAAAATCGTTACACGGGTTATTAAACTGAAGCATAGCGATGATGAAGAATTTCAGCTTAAGTTCATTTCCAGCGGAATGCTTTCTACTTCAGAGCTTTCTCTCTTACAGGCCAAAAAGGAAATCGCTCTATATGGACAAAGGACGCAACGGATGTTTGGAATGGTGAAAGATTTGGTCCACGAGAAGGAGGGCAGCGAGACTTTTTCTAAAATATATAGTCGGATCGAAAAATATGAGAAGATCAGCGACAGGATGGAGTTGGAGATTGCTGCATATCTGAATCAGGTAGCAGACGGACGTTTGAGTTACGATGGAAAATTACAGGTAAGTGCGATGTTGACGATGACTACCGAAATAGAAAGTATTGGAGATAGTTGTTTCCATTTAGCCAGAACTGTGATTCGAAAGCAGGAAGCAAAAGTCGAATTTAATGAAGGTATAGAGAAAGATATAGATTTGATGTTCAAATTGGTAAGCGAAGCACTCGATAATATGAATATTATTCTTGATAAGAATGACATGGCAGAATCTGATTTGAATAAATCCTATAATAAGGAGATGGAAATTAATAATTTCCGGAATCAGCTCAGAATGGAGAATATCGAAAATATTAATTCTAAAAAATATGAATATCAGTCTGGCATTTATTTTATGGACATTATCTCGGAATGTGAGAAATTAGGGGATTATGTGGTTAATGTAGTCGAAGCCGTGAAAGAAAAAAGAAGAATGAACTAATCATAACTTGACTTGTATATAAAAAAAGGGGCTGTCCAAAAAGTCGGATAGCCCCTTTTGCTATTGTTTATTT
>NZ_CEVCIF010000040.1:0-34000 GCF_982245605.1 Coprobacter fastidiosus
GATATGAAAATTAGATACGAGAGGTGGAAATGTGTCTGATTAGACGTTCGTTTAAATAGACAACAAAAGGGACGGATTGATAATTTTTCTATGTCGCTTAATAATATCTATTTAATATGAAATCAGATTCTAAAAAGAGAGAGGATTTTTTTATTTGATTAAACGAACGTTTTCTTAGACAGCGAAAGGGACTTCTATTTTTCGGAATCTCCCTCGTACCTGATCCTTAATTTCTCAATTTCCGTCAGTTTTCATATCCGATTTAAGACAAGATATTCGTGCCTTAAGAAATTTCTAATAAAATATAATAATGAAAAACGTCAACTTATTTGCAAAAGCAGTTTCGATTTACTGTATTTGTTTATTATCTGCAACAGTTACCGTACACTCGGCAACAAAGGATATGACAAACGGTAAATGGACCATCCGATTTAATGATGAGACCCGAAAAAGTGAATTTGTTAAAGACGGTACAACCATTCTACAAGACGTATCCGTCAAGTTTAAACATAATGCTTCGATTTTAGAAAGCTCATCATATTCCGATATAAAATTCAGTGAAGAGAATTATTCCGATGCAACAGGTGAATGCAAAAGATTTATTATAGAATATAAGAATACAGAAAATTCAACCTATCCGACGATACAACAATGTTTCTATCTATATCCGGATAAAGACTACTTTTTAACCGATGTATTTCTATTATCTTCAGGAACTTCGAAAATAGAAAGCAATTACATCGCACCGATATATACAGAAACACAAAATCGTTTTTTACCACAAGATGCCAATAATCGTTTTTTATTCGTTCCTTTCGATAACGATGGTTTCATTACTTACGGATCGCTTCCGTTATCCAGAGGAATAGATCCTACATCTTTAGGAGTGGGAAGGTACGCCAGAGATACGATCTCTTTCGAAGTGACATCCATATTTAACGGAGAAACACAAGAAGGTCTGGTTATAGGGTCTGTAGAACATGCTACATGGAAATCTGCCATACGAATGACAGGTAGCCCCCTATCTCAAGCTTATATAAACAAACTCGAATGTTACAGCGGAGCGACACACAGTATTACACGAGATGCAACCGATAATAACTGGTTGCAGCCTCACGGAGCTGTAAAAGGAACGAAAATAAAATCTGCCCGGATGTTGGTAGGTCTTTTCGATGATTGGCGCACCGGCATGGAAACTTTCGGAGACGTCAATGCACTTATCGCTCCAAAAAGAGAATGGAATAATCCGACACCTTTCGGTTGGAATAGCTGGGGCGGTATGGAAAGAAATATCAATTTTGACGGTGTTATTTCTGTATCAGATTTCATCAAAGAAAATATTCAAGGAAAGGGTCATTTCGGAGAAGACGGACTTGTTTTCGTAGGACTGGACTCCTTCTGGGACAATCTGAATTGGGAGCAATTGAAACAATTTGCCGATTATTGTAAAGCAAACGGACAAGTACCGGGCATTTATTGGACACCGTTCTGCGATTGGTTCCCAGAAAATGACCGCGCTCTCGAAGGCAATAACGGTTATTTTTATAGCCAAACGCATCTCAAAGTAAATGGTAAAACAAAAAAACTTTGCGGTGCCGGATGCATGGACCCGACCGCTCCGTCAACCCTGTCCCGTATTAATTTCTTTATCGACAAATTTAAAGCTGCCGGATTCAAATACTTAAAACTGGACTTTATGACCAACGGAATCGTAGAGGCAGACAGCTATTATAGAGATGATATTACAACCGGCGTACAAGCATACAATTTCGGGATGAAACATCTGAGAGAACGCTGCGGAGATGATATGTTTATCGTCGAATCCATAGCTCCTCTTTTCCCTGCTAATTATGCTCATGCCCGTCGTATAAGTTGCGATGCTTGGGGAGAAATGTGGCATACCAACTATATGATGAACAGTCTTTCTTTCGGTTGGTGGCTCAATCGGGTATATTGTTTTAATGATCCCGACCACTTGGTTATGGGAGACCGTAGCGATGCAGAAAATATGTCGAGAATGACAACCGGAGCTGTTACCGGCTATTGCATGTTAGGAGATAATTTAAGTACGAAAGGAACTTATATCGGCTCGGCAACATCTCAAGCCAAAGCTAAAAAATATGCCACATACGAAAAAGTCAACGATGTCATAAGACTCGGAAAATCTTTCCGCCCGGCATACGGACATAAAGTATTCGGAGATAACAGAGCCGTAGATCTGTTCTATTTAGAAACAGAAGACTCCTATTATATCGCTTATTTCAATTACAATGAAGGGGTAAAAAGCGGAACTCTCGACTTGAAAAAATTAAATATCGATCCGGATAACATCGATACAGGTAAAAGTTTTGAATGTTGGTCTTCCGATCCGGTAACTATCTCCGAAGGGATGTTGGAATACTCATTACCTAATAATCAGGCAAAATTGTACCATTTATTCAAAAAACAAAATACGCAACCCCAAAACTAACAATTAAGAAAATCAACATTACATGCGTTAATAAAAATTTATACATAAAATTAATTTCATCATGAAAAAACTCAGAAGTTTCAAACTGACAAGCAGTCTATGTGCTGTATTGTTAATGCTTGTTTTTGCTTCTTGCAAAGACGACAAAGAGAAATCTGCCACACATGACCCCAATAAGCCGATAACCTTAACCAATTTCTATCCGACCAATGGAGGTGTGGCTACCAAACTTATTCTGAACGGAGATAATTTCGGTTCGGATGCTAAAAACATCAAAGTTTTCATCAATGACAAACCGGCAGCCGTCATATCGTCTATCGGAAACAAGATTTATGCCATCTGTCCGAGAAAACCGGGTGAAGGTGACGAAAACCAGATTATCGACTGTAAGGTTAAGGTCAAAATCGGAGACCAAGAAGTCGAATATCCCGAACATTTTATCTACCAAATACAGACCGTAGTAACAACCGTCTGCGGAATTAAAGATGCTCCGGACGATGTAGTAACCGGTAACCTTGCCCAAACGACTATGCCTCCGGTAACTTACCTGACTATCGATAAGGACAACAATATTATTGCTTGTCTTCGTAACAGAAATAGCTATTACAACAATAATAAAGTTATTTTGGTAAATGAAGATGAAGATGCCAGTCGTCTGTTGATTCCGGATACAGGCGCTCCGTTGAACCAACCGTGTATGTTGGATGACGGAAATACAGTATATATCCCGACAGATAGTAATTTAGATTATTGGGTTATGTCTTCCGAAAATTTATGGAGTCCGATAAAACAAGCTTTAAAACCTGCCACAGGAGAACAAGTCAATATCAATTTTAAACATTCATTTGCCATGTGTACGATCGATGGCTATATGTACACTCGTGCTAAACAAAATGGTATCCTTTACAAATTCGACCCGAAAACCGGATTAACGATGCAAGTTGCAACCGGATTAATGTCAGAAAGTGACGCTTATATGGCATTCAGTCAGAAGAATCCTTCAAAACTTTATTTGGCATATACCAACAGTCATTGCATATATACTTATGACGTACTTACCAAAAAGCACGAACTGTTCGCCGGCATCGTAAATAATGCGGGATATCTCGATGGTATCGGTTCATACGCCATGTTCAATGAACCCCGCCAGTTGATTCTCGATGAAGACGATAATCTCTATATCGCCGATACGGAAAACCACGTAATCCGAAAAGTGACACCTCAAGGACAGGTCAGTACCGTAATCGGACAGGCCGGAGTTGCCGGATATCAGGATGGTGACCCGGAAGTAGCCCTATTCGACCGTCCTCACGGAGTTTGTATCAATAAAGAGGGAATTATTTATATCGGAGATTATGAGAACCAATGTATCCGCCGTCTGGCTATCGAATAACCTTAATTGCATCGAATAATTAAAATCTACCATAATGAAAAAAATCATATTTATAATTTTATTAGCGTGCTGTCAGATCGCAGTATTTGCTCAGCAAGCTGCTAAAACATTCACGGTATCGGGTACGGTAGTGGATGAAACCGACACACCGGTTCCCGGAGCCAGCGTATATGCCAAAGACCGAGCCGGTATGGGAACTGCCACGGACGTCGACGGAAAGTTCTCGTTAAAAGTCCAAAAAAACGATATTCTCGTTGTTTCGTTTTTAGGCTATGCTCCTTCGGAAACCGCCATTACCGGGCCTAAAAACGATCTGAGAATCAAATTGACACCCTCAGAACACCAACTTGAAGAGGCGGTTGTCGTCGGTATGGGAACTCAACGGAAAATAAGCGTGGTAGGTGCCGTAACCAATGTCAATGTAAAAGAGCTTCAGACTCCGGCTACAAACCTCGCCAACATGTTAGGTGGTCGTATTCCGGGTATCATTTCGGTACAACGAAGCGGAGAACCGGGGAAAAATATTTCGGAATTCTGGATCCGGGGTATCGGAACGTTCGGAGCAAATAGCAGTGCACTCGTTTTGATCGACGGATTAGAAGGAGATTTGAGTGAAGTGGACCCTGCCGATATCGAAAGTTTCTCGGTCTTGAAAGATGCTTCGGCAACAGCCGTTTATGGAGTAAGAGGTGCAAACGGTGTCGTATTGATAACGACCAAAAGAGGTACTGCCGATCGGTTGCAAATCACCGGACGTATCAATCTGACCGTTTCACACTTAACAAACATGCCCGAATACCTGAACTCGTACGAATATGCCAAATTGGCCAATGAAGCTCGAGCTGTACGAGGCGACAGACCTCTATACTCGGATATAGAAATGGACCTGATCAAATACCAACTCGATCCGGATCTTTATCCCGATGTAAACTGGCAAGACGAACTTTTACACAAGAATGCCTTACAACAGACCTACTTCATCAATGCCCGAGGCGGAGGTAGCTTAGCTCGTTATTACTTAAGTATGGGTATGTCCAATGAATCGGCAGCCTATAAACAGGACAAGAACTCTAAATATTCGGCAAAAGTGGGATACCGCACGGTAAATTACCGTTCGAATTTGGATATAAATCTTACGAAAAGTACGGCTCTCTATTTCGGTGCCGACGGATTTATCTCCACCAAATCGGAACCGGGGAACAATGATACGGATGCGCTTTGGGCGACTCAACGCAATTTGACTCCGATTACCATTCCGACAATCTATTCGACAGGTCATCTGCCGGCTTATGGTGTCGATAATGCATATTCTCCATACGTGATGTTAAACAAAACAGGTATGACCAATATCCGCCATTACCGGGGAAAAGCGACATTGGAATTGAAACAAGATTTATCTATGCTCTTAAAAGGGTTAAAAATACGGGCGCAAGGGGCTTACGATACCGAAACGAACCTGAAAGAGATCCGGTCGATTCGTCCCGAAATGTACTATGCCCAAACTCGTAAATATACCGGAGAACTTGGGATCATTCAACGTGTAGAATCAGAACCGGCCAAATATACCCATGAAGATGAACAATTCTATAAAGTGCATTTCGAAACAACGGCCACTTACGAAACCACAGTTGCCAAAGAACACCGACTATCCGCATTGCTTTACTATTATATGAGCAGCGAACAACGAATGAATAAAGACATAGACGCTAAGGCAGAAACATTACGAAGCATGTATGCCATACCTATACGCTACCAAGGATTATCCGGACGTATTACTTACGGATTTCGGGATACCTACTTCATGGACGTAAACTTCGGATATACCGGATCTGAAAACTTCCAATCCGGACATAGGTTCGGGTTCTTCCCCTCGGTTGCCGTAGGTTGGATTCCCACTCAATACAAATTTATGCAACGGGGATTGCCTTGGCTGAATTTCTTGAAAATCCGGGCATCTTACGGTACGGTAGGTAACGACCGATTAACCGATGAACGTTTTCCCTATTTGACTCTCATGGTCGATGGTGACGGAGGAGGCTGGGGAAGCAGTAGCGGATATATTACAGAAGAACGGGTCGGTGCCAACAATTTAAGATGGGAAAAAGCAAAAAAAGCCGACTTAGGTATTGAAGGACGTTTATTCAACGAAAAGGTGCAATTCGTTGTCGATTTCTTCCAGGATAAACGTGACGGTATTTACCAAAGACGTTCTCAAATTCCGAGTTATGTGGGACTGACTCAAATGCCTTTCGGAAACGTAGGAAAAATGAAAAGTTACGGTTCGGACGGAAACATCTCGTTCACTCAAGATTTCGGCAAAGACATGACTCTTACGCTCCGCGGTAATTTCACCTATTCCGCCAACAAAGTGGAAAACTGGGAACAGGCATTCCAACCGTATGACTACCAGAACTACACGGGATATGTCAACAACGCTTTCCGAGGGTATATCGCTTTAGGTCTTTTCCGGGACGAACAGGATGTGGCACAAAGCCCGAAACAGACATTCGGTGAATATATGGCGGGAGACATCAAATACAAAGATGTAAACGGTGACGGGGTAATCGATGAAGATGATAAAGTACCTTTGTCTTATCCGAACTATCCGCGTCTGATGTACGGTTTCGGAGGTGAATTCCGTTACAAACAGTTTACATTAGGAGTCTTGTTCAAAGGAACCGGAAATACCGATTACTACTATGTAGATGACAACGGATATTGGGATAAAGGAAAAAACGGTGAAGGCTATATTCCGTTCTATAACGGAGCTACCGGTAACGTACTGAAAATCGTTGCCGACCAGAAAAACCGTTGGACTCCGGCTTCCTATTCCGGTGATCCCTCTACGGAAAATCCGAATGCCAGATTCCCGAGATTAAGTTACGGGAAAAGCGCGAACAACACGCAATTCTCGACTTTCTGGAAAAGCAATTCTCGTTATTTGAGATTGCAGGAAATCAATTTAAACTATAATCTGACCGCCGGAAAGATTCTGAAAACGTTAGGCGTAAGATCCTTAGACCTGCAATTTGTCATATCGAACCTCTGCGTATGGGGGCCGGAGAAATTATGGGATCCGGAACAAGCCGATCATAACGGTGGCGCTTACCCGATTCCTACTCAGTACGCATTCCAGATGTATGTAAATTTCTAATAAAAACATTACGAAAAATTTTCGACAATTATGAACAATATAAAAAAGATAGTCTGGCTTATCGTAGCATTACCGATTATCGGCATAATCAGCTCATGTGACGATTTCCTCGATGTCGATCACTACTTCGACGATACTTTAAAATACGACTCCGTATTTGCATCCCGAAAAAATTTGGAAAAATATCTTTGGGGAGCAGCCGGAGAACTTCCCGATGAAAGCGCCATCTTCGGAGACGATGTAGCTCCCGGTGTAACAGCTTCCGATGAAATCTTCACGCTTATGAAACAAGATCTATTTCACGGAAAAGCCTTGACATTAGGAGAAGTAAGTCCGTCAAACCTGTGCGGCATGAACTCATGGGATCCGGCTTACAAAGTGATCCGGAAAGCCAATATGATCCTTGCCCGTATCGGAGAATGTAAAGACATTACCCCATTGCAACGGGCAGAACTGATCGGATACACACACTTCCTTAGAGGATATGCCTACTATTTCATCCTGATGAACTACGGACCGGCAGTGATTGTCGGAGATCTGGTATTCGATAACAACCAAGACGCATCGTACTATGAACGGCAACGCAGCACATTCGATGAAACGGTCGATTATATCTGTTCCGAATTCGAACTGGCAGCCCAAAATATCCCCGCAGATGCCCCGATTTTAAATTTCGGCCGTCCGACCAAAGGTGCGGCATACGCTCTGATCGCCCGGGTGCGGCTGCATGCAGCCAGCCCTGCATTCAACGGAGGATCGGCAGCATACCGCTATTTCGGAAACTGGAAACGTAAATCCGATGGAGTTTATTATGTATCACAAACCTACGATGAACGGAAATGGGCGTTAGCTGCCGCAGCAGCCAAACGGGTAATGGATATGGGCCGTTACACACTTCATACAGCAGAACGCGTATATTCTAAACCTGGCGGAGACGCAACAGAAGTCACTCCGGAACTGCCCGAAAATGTATCGAATGCCGATTTTCCTTATGGAGCAGGAAATATCGACCCGTTAAAATCATACGCCAATATGTTTAACGGAACGACGTATCCGGTACAAAACAAAGAGTTGATTTGGGGTAAATATTCGGATAAAATACGAGACTATACTCGTCAGTCATTCCCCATCTACATGGGCGGGTACAATGCGATGTGCCTGACTCAAAAAGTGATCGATGCCTACCTGATGCAAGACGGGAAAACGATAGAGGAAGCCCGAGCCACCGGTGAATACAGCGAAACCGGAAACTCCCGAGTCTTAAAATATTTCTCCGGATACCGCCTACTAAGAGGAACATACAATATGTATGTAAACCGGGAAATGCGTTTCTATGCTTGCGTAGGATTCAACGGCTGCTATTGGCCGGCCACGTCTTGCACAAATACCGATGTCAGAAACCAAACCGTATATTATTACAAGGGAGGAAATGCAGGGCCGCAGACGGCCGGTTCTTCACAACAAGAGCAAAATCAATGTATAACCGGATATGTGCTGAAGAAGTATATTCATCCGGAAGACAATTGGTATAACGGAAACGGTGCGACACGGGTAAATAAGGTGTTCCCGATTATCCGGTATGCAGAAATTTTGCTTTCTTATGCCGAAGCAATCAATCATTTGCAAAGTTCGCATACGGTAACTCTGCCCAGCGGACAAACCTATACGTTCTCCAGAAATTCGAATCTGGAAGACATGTTATTTGCATTCAACCAAGTACGTTTCCGCTCGGGACTTCCCGCTTTGAAACCGGAACAATACACTTCGGAAGACGCAATGGACGAACAGATAAAAAGAGAACGCTTTATCGAATTTTTGTGCGAAGGACGTCGTTTCTACGATGTACGTCGGTGGGGTACTTATGAAGAAGAAGAAAATGTGCCCATAAGCGGAATGAATGTTAATGTCGGTCTCAACGATGGTTACTATACCCGTACGATCATGACCCACTCCGATTACAGAAACCGAGTTGTCGACAAGAAAACCGTATTCTTACCGATAGAACGGAATGAGATATTGAAATCCCGACTATTGGATCAGAATCCGGGATGGTAATCATATAAATCACAAAAACAATACAGTTTATTATGAAAAAAATATTAAATATAGGATTGCTTCTTCTAACTTTGACCGGAATAACCGGATGTAACGAAGACGAACAGTTCGAAGGCGAATTATATAAAAAAGTCATTTATCTTTTGAGCGATGATAATAAGGCTTTTCAGTCTGTACACGAATTCGGGAAAGAGAGTACCGGATATGTAAGTGTTTGTTGCGGAGGTACTGAACATGTCAAACAAGACGTTACAATAGAACTGGAACCGGATGATCAAATCCTGGCCCAGTACAACAAAATAAACTTCGATATCGAAGAATCGAAATTCGCAAAAGAACTGAAATCCGACAGATATAATATCCCGACTTACCGAACCGTATTGAAAGCGGACAGCGAAGACAACTATGCTTTGGTACCTATTTCTGTCAATCCCGAAGGTCTGAGTCCTGATTCGATCTATATGATTCCGCTCCGGATAAAAAGCACCTCGAACTATGAGATCAATCCGGACAAACAACAGGTTTTATATCAAGTCGTACTCAAAAACGAGTATGCGACTATGGAATCGACGACCCACTATCAGACTGCGGGAACCGAGATCAAACATACGACCATTGGAGATAAAGCCAACGGTTCGAACGTAACCCGAGTCGTAGCTCCAATCAATAAAAACCGAGTACGGGTATTTGTCGGGACTCATACTTATACACCGGGTAAAGTGACTAAAGAAGATATCGACAAATACGGCATGTATCTTACGATCAATGACGACAAATCCATTACCATAACTCCCTGCGGAAGTCTGCAAGTGGAAATGATCGGCGGCACCGAAGATAATTACTATGAAATAGATAAAAAAGGCAGACAGATATTCTATCTGCACTACAAATATTTCGACACCAATGTTACGGTAACGGATGATAAAAACACCTGGACCGAAGACTGCTGGATCACGATGGAAGAAAAGGGTATACGATCGTTATAAATACGCATAACACTTCAATTTAAGAGCAAAATGAGTCTAAAATGCTATTTTTAGACTCATTTTTTATACAAAAAACAACCTTTTCGGAAGTATCTTTACGAAACGAAACACACAAAATACCGAATACGTATGAGAAACATCTTCTTACCGATCTTATTTATTTTCTTTTTTTCATATAGTACTTATGCAAAAAAGTCTCCCGTCGATTATGTAAACCCTTATATGGGTAACATCAGCCATTTGCTGAAACCGACCTATCCTACCGTACATCTGCCGAACGGAATGCTGCGCATATATCCTCAACGGGGAGACCACACGGAAAGCTATATTCACGGACTTCCGATAATCGTAGTCAATCACCGGGAAAACTGTTGTTTCAATTTATCTGCTTTTCAAGGATATGAGTCTCAACTGTCTCCTGTTATCAGAACCGATTATGACAATGAACAGATTATGCCCTATTACTACAAATCGGACATCGATAACCAACAGATAAAAGCCGAATTTACCCCGACATATAGGGCTGCGATCTATCGATTGACATATACTCAAAATAAACCGGGATACCTTATTCTAAATTCCGGGAACGGAGAAATGGAAATCGAAGGAAACTCAATCAAAGGATACCAAAATACTTGGGGAAATACCCGAGTATATATTTATCTCGAAACCGATATTATACCTTCAAAATCCGGAATATTGAAAGACAAAAAACTAAACACCGCACAGACCAAAACCTCTGGAGACAATTCTTGTGCCGTTTTTTGTTTTGACGGTCAAACACAAATAAACGCCAGATACGGAATTTCGTTTATCAGTATAGAACAAGCAAAGAAAAATTTACAAAATGAAATACCCGATTTCAATTTCGACAAAACAAAAAACAACGGACGCAAAATATGGAACGAAGCTTTAGGGAAAATCGAAGTAAAAGGTGGAACTGAAAATGATAAAACCGTTTTTTACACCTCTTTGTACCGTTGTTATGAACGTCCGGTAAATATCAGTGAAGACGGTTACTATTACTGTGCATCCGACCGGAAAGTACACAAGGACGATGGCCATGCCTACTATACGGACGATTGGTTATGGGATACCTACCGGGCAACGCATCCGCTGCGTATATTGATCGATGCAGATGTCGAAAACGATATTCTCGTTTCATTTATCCGAGCTGCAGAGTTATCGGAAAAACAGTGGTTCCCGACATTTCCGGCGATAACCGGAGATTCACGCAGGATGAACTGCAACCACGGTGTTGCAACGATTGCCGATGCATGGGAAAAAGGTCTCCGGAACTTCGATCTGAAAAAAGCTTACGAATACACCCGTAAAGGAATAGAGGAAAAGACTCTTGCGCCATGGTCTTCGGGAGATGCCGGATGGCTCGACCGTTTTTACAAAGAAAACGGATATATCCCGGCTTTGGCTCCGGGAGAAAAAGAAACAGTTCCCGAAGTAAACGGTTTTGAAAAACGCCAGCCGATCCCCGTCACTTTAGGAACGGCTTATGACCAATGGTGCTTGTCGCGAATAGCTGCCGCCTTAAACAAAAAAGATGAATCGGAATATTATCTGAAATGTTCTTATAATTACCGTAACGTTTTTAATCCTCAAACATCGTTCTTCCATCCGAAAGATAAGAACGGGAACTTCATAGAACCGTTCGATTATCGTTTTTCAGGAGGTATAGGCGCACGAGATTATTATGCAGAAAACAACGGATGGACATATCGCTGGGACGTACAACATAATATCGGAGATTTGGTGAATTTAATGGGTGGTGCCGAAAAATTCTCAGAAAATCTCGATCAAACATTCAGCGAATGGTTAGGGCGAAACAAATATGAATTTTATGCCCAATTGCCCGATCAAACGGGGAATGTCGGACAATTTTCCATGGCAAATGAACCCTCTCTACACATTCCTTACCTATATAATTATGCAGGTAAACCTTGGAAAACACAGAAAAGAATCAGAGACCTCGTACATCAATGGTTCAGAAATGATGTTATGGGTGTTCCCGGAGACGAAGACGGAGGTGGACTTTCTTCTTTCGTGGTTTTTTCCATGATGGGCTTTTATCCGGTTACTCCGGGATCTCCATCCTATAATATCGGAAGCCCGTTCTTCAATGAAATAAAAATAAAATTAAGCAACGGAAAAACATTCTGCATTATCGGAAAATATTGCTCCGAAGAAAATAAATATATACAATCAGCAAAACTGAATGGTAAAGCGTGGGAAAAACCTTGGTTTTCTCACGACGACATAAAAAACGGAGGGAAGCTCGAATTCATAATGGGTGACAAACGTAATACCGAATGGGGTAGCGATATGAACAATGTTCCTCCTTCAGCACTCCCCTACCCGAAAAACTAAATTACCAAAATACAAAACAGATATATCTATGAAAACAGGAAAAAAACTTATCCCGATCTTATGCTGTATCGGCATTGCACATTTCTGTTCTGCACAACAAGTCGAATGGAAATACACTACAAATAGCGATCGATGGCAGAACGAACATAATGTAACTGTCTCTAAAGCTCAAAATCAGGTTAAATATGACGTTCTGATTACATCTTATAAAGAACAGACAATCGATGGTTTCGGAGGGTGTTTCAACGAATTGGGCTGGGATGCGCTTAATCTTCTCGACCCTCAGAAAAAACAGGAAGTACTGAACTCTCTATTCCACCCTACTGAAGGAGTATGTTTTACTTACTGCCGGACAACCATAGGAGGAAACGACTATTCTCGGAACTGGTACAGTTTGAATGATACGGAAGGCGACTTCAAGATGAAAAACTTCAGTATAGAACGAGATAAAGAAGCTCTTATCCCTTATATAAAATCGGCATTAGCAATAAACCCGGACATGAAATTGTGGGCATGTCCATGGAGTCCTCCGACATGGATGAAAACAAACAGACACTATGCAACCAAATCGGGAGACCATAATGATCTTAAAGAAGAAGATCAAGTTCTGGAAGGAGATCACTTCATACAAGAAAAAAAATATCTCGATGCTCATGCTCTTTACTTGTCAAAATACGTCAAAGCATACCAAAAAGAAGGTATAGACATCTCTATGATACAATTCCAAAATGAACCGTATTCACGTCAGCAATGGCCGACTTGTCTATGGACACCCGACGCCATGCGAAACTTCATAGCAAATCATTTAGGTCCGTTGTTCAAAAAAAAGCTTCCGGACGTAGAATTATGGCTCGGTACACTCAACTGTAACCGTATGGAAGACGTAAACCTCGTAATGAGCGATCCTAAAGCTCGGAAATATATCAAAGGTATCGGATTACAATGGGAAGGTAAAGATATTATTGCCGAAATACATCGAAAATATCCCGAAATAAGATTGATGCAGACTGAAAACGAAGCAGGAGGCGGAACTTTTGACTGGGGCGCTGCAGAACATACATTCGATTTGATCAGAAAATATATCGGAGGAGGAGCCAATGCTTATATGTACTGGAATATGGTTTTACAGGATAAAGGGACAAGTACATGGGGATGGAGTCAGAATGCAATGATCGTTATCGACTCAAAAACCAAACAAGTAAATTATACTCCTGAATTTTATGTTATGAAACATCTCAGTCACTATGTAAAACCCGGAGATTATAAACTAAAAACATTGGGTCAGGATGAGAATTTATTAGCCTTCAGAAATAAAGAAGGAAAAACGATAATTCTTGTTGCTAATAAGGAAGATAAAATCAAAAATATGACGGTTTCAATAAACGGGAATGTATTGAATCTAAGTCTCAAACCGAAATCCTTCAATACTTTATCTATAAAACTCTAAAAAAACGATTATGAACACGAAATCAATATATACAGTATTTTTGTCGGTCATTATCAGCGCCGGAGTTTCTGCACAAAAAGTTGAATGGAAATACTCTACTCAAGATAATTACTGGAAAAACGGAAAAGGAATAAAGTGGTCTGACTCCCCTGAAAAAACAGGAGAAGTTATCCGAATATCTGATGAAAAAGCCCAATATATCGATGGTCTGGGCGGTACTTTCAATGAACTCGGATGGGACGCTTTATGTACTTTACCCGAAGAAAAAAAGAATGAAATTCTTTATAATCTGTTCAGCCCGAAGGAATCCAACTATACCTATTGTAGAATGCCTATCGGAGCCAGTGATTTCGCTATGAATTTCTATTCTCTGAACGACGTTGTCGATGATTTCGATATGATCAATTTCAGTATCGATAGAGACCGGCACATATTGATGCGCTATATCAAAGAAGCTCAGAAAATTCACCCCGGCCTGAAAATCTGGGCATCGCCTTGGTGTCCGCCGGCTTGGATGAAAACCAATAACCATTATGCCAGCGAATATGATAACAGCCCCGTCAATCATAACGGACTACCGCAAAAAAGAGCATTGGAACTGCCTACCACCGGATTTAAGATGCAACCGGGATATTTAGATGCCTACGCTCTCTATTTCACTAAATTCGTTCAAGCTTACGAGAAAGAAGGTATCAAAATCGAGGCTGTAAATATTCAGAACGAGCCTTGTTCGACTCAAAAATACGCCAGTTGTACATGGCGTCCGGAAGATATGGCATACTTTATCGGCAAATTCTTAGGACCGAAATTCGAAAAAGAAAACATTCAGACCGAAATATTCTTCGGAACAATCAACAGGGATAATCCTCAATATACCAAAACCGCCCTCGATGATCCCGCCGCATCGAAATATATCAAAGGGGTCGGATTCCAATGGGATGGTAAAGGGGCAATACCTACTATACACAAAGAATATCCTCACCTTAAAATGATGCATACCGAAGCCGAATGCGGTAACGGGTCGAACGATTGGGGTGCAGCCGAGCATACATGGTGGCAAATCAGCCATTATATGAGAAACGGAGCTCGAGTATTTACCTACTGGAACATGATTCTCGACCAAAACGGTATAAGTCCTTGGGGATGGAAACAAAACTCACTGATTACTATCAATACCGAAAACGGAGATGTCACCTATCATCCCGAATTCTATTTGATGAAACATCTGTGCCATTATATCGTTCCCGGTGCTTACCGGTTACAGACTCCGGACAATCAGGAAAACATTCTCGCTTTTGAAAATCCTGACGGAAAAATAACGGTAATGATCGTAAATCGAGAAAATCAGGAGAAAAATATTTCGCTCTCGCTTAAAGGGAAATATCTAAACCTAAAAGTAAGTCCGAAATCATTTAATACATTATCGATATAATCAAACTTAAATTATTCAACATTACATCTATGAATAAAAGATTTTTATCTTTAATGATTTTTTCATTCGCCATTACCGGAGTTTCTGCTCAAAAAATTGAATGGAAATATTCTACACCGAATAACTACTGGGAAACAGAAAAAAACATAAAATGGTCGGATACTCCGGAAAATTCGAGTGAGATAATACCAATTTCAGAGAATAAGGCTCAATATATCGATGGTCTGGGCGGTACTTTCAACGAACTCGGATGGGACGCTTTATGTACTTTGCCCGAAGAAAAAAAGAACGAAATTCTTTATAATCTGTTCAGCCCGAAAGAATCCAACTATACCTACTGCAGAATGCCCATCGGAGCCAGTGATTTCGCCATGAATTTCTACTCTTTGAACGATGTTGTCGATGACTTCGATATGATCAATTTCAGCATCGACAGAGACCGGCACATATTGATGCGCTATATCAAAGAAGCTCAGAAAATTCACCCCGGCCTGAAAATCTGGGCATCGCCTTGGTGTCCGCCGGCTTGGATGAAAACCAATAACCATTATGCCAGCGAATATGATAACAGCCCCGTCAATCATAACGGACTACCGCAAAAAAGAGCATTGGAACTGCCTACCACCGGATTTAAGATGCAACCGGGATATTTAGATGCCTACGCTCTCTATTTCACTAAATTCGTTCAAGCTTACGAGAAAGAAGGTATCAAAATCGAGGCTGTAAATATTCAGAACGAGCCTTGTTCGACTCAAAAATACGCCAGTTGTACATGGCGTCCGGAAGATATGGCATACTTTATCGGCAAATTCTTAGGACCGAAATTCGAAAAAGAAAACATTCAGACCGAAATATTCTTCGGAACAATCAACAGGGATAATCCTCAATATACCAAAACCGCCCTCGATGATCCCGCCGCATCGAAATATATCAAAGGGGTCGGATTCCAATGGGATGGTAAAGGGGCAATACCTACTATACACAAAGAATATCCTCACCTTAAAATGATGCATACCGAAGCCGAATGCGGTAACGGGTCGAACGATTGGGGTGCAGCCGAGCATACATGGTGGCAAATCAGCCATTATATGAGAAACGGAGCTCGAGTATTTACCTACTGGAACATGATTCTCGACCAAAACGGTATAAGTCCTTGGGGATGGAAACAAAACTCACTGATTACTATCAATACCGAAAACGGAGATGTCACCTATCATCCCGAATTCTATTTGATGAAACATCTGTGCCATTATATCGTTCCCGGTGCTTACCGGTTACAGACTCCGGACAATCAGGAAAACATTCTCGCTTTTGAAAATCCTGACGGAAAAATAACGGTAATGATCGTAAATCGAGAAAATCAGGAGAAAAATATTTCGCTCTCGCTTAAAGGGAAATATCTAAACCTAAAAGTAAAATCAAAATCATTTAATACAATAAATCTATAATCCCACCTGCTTATGACAAAAAAAATGAAATTAATGCGAAAAGCGCTGTCAGGAGTCGGCCTGTTCATGGCCTTAACTCTTCATGCCCAAAACGAACAACCGTTATACAAGGACATGAATGCTCCTATTCATGACAGAGTTATGGATCTTCTTTCCAGAATGACAGTCGAAGAAAAAGTATCGTTAATGATACACAATGCTCCGGGAATTCCTCGGTTAGAGATAGATAAATATTATCACGGTAATGAGGCACTGCACGGGATCGTACGCCCCGGTAAATTTACCGTATTCCCTCAAGCAATCGGTATGGCAGCCTCATGGAATCCCGAATTGATATACAAAATATCGACCGCCATCTCTGATGAGGCCCGAGGAAAATGGAATGCGTTAGGATTAGGGAAAAAGCAACTGGACGGTTCGAGTGACCTACTCTCGTTCTGGTCGCCTACGGTAAACATGGCCCGCGATCCCCGCTGGGGACGTACTCCCGAAACTTACGGGGAAGATCCTCATTTAACAGGAACTCTCGGATGTGCTTTCGTAAAAGGGCTGCAAGGAAATCATCCCAAATACTTGAAAGCCGTAGCTACTCCCAAACATTTTGCAGCAAACAATGAAGAACATAATAGAGCCCTTTGTAATGCCGTAATCTCAGAGCGAGATTTACGGGAATATTATTTACCTTCATTCGAAAAATGTATCGTAGAAGGTAAAGCGCAATCCATTATGACCGCATACAACGCTGTTAATGGCATACCTTGTACGGTAAATACTTATCTGATAAAAAAAGTGCTACGTGAAGATTGGGGATTTCAAGGCTATGTAGTAACGGACTGCAGTGCTCCCGCATGGATGGTAACACAACATAAATATGTAAAAGATTATGAAACGGCGGCCGTATTGATGGCTAAAGCCGGATCGGATATGGAATGTGCAGACAATGTTTATACCCAACCTTTATTGAATGCATATTACAATTACCGGGTAAGTGACGCCGATATCGATTCCATTGCTTATCATCTGCTTCGCGGACGGATGTTGCTCGGTCTATTCGATGATCCGGAAAAAAATCCATACAATAAAATAAGTCCGGAAAAAGTCGGATGTAAAGAACATCAGGAATTAGCTCTTGAAACAGCCCGTCAAAGTCTTGTATTATTGAAAAACGAAAATAACTTCTTACCGATCAATCCGAAAAAAATCAAATCGATCGCCGTTGTTGGAATCAATGCCGACCGTTGTGAATTCGGAGATTATAGCGGTACGCCGGTTAACGAGTCTGTAACGGTGCTCGAAGGAATAAAAAGATTAGTTGGCGATCAAGTGAAAGTGGTACATGCTCCTTGGGTATCCAGTGCAACAGGATATGAACCTATTAATAAGAGTTTCTTTCCGGACGGATTGAAAGCCGAATATTTCAACAATAAAAATCTGGAAGGAACTCCGGCTGTCCGCACTGAAGAAGAGCTATATTATGACCCGGTAAACAGACCACCAGATCCGTTTCTTCCGAAAGCTCCGATGTCGGCGAGATGGACGGGAGACCTACTCCCGACCGTCTCAGGTGAATATACGCTTACTCTAAAAACCGACGATGGCTGTCGCTTATATTTGGATGACAAAAAACTGATCGATTCATGGGTAGATCGTCCCGCCACAGACGATAAGGTGTTGGTAAACCTCGAAGCCGGAAAAAGATATAAAATCAAAGTCGAATATTTCGACGGCGGAGGAGACTGTTTCGCACGTCTTTACTGGAAAGCTCCCGACCTCGACAGTCGTGATCGTATCAACCTGTTCGGCGAAGCAGGTAAAGCGGCTAAAGAGTGTGACATAACCGTTGCCGTATTGGGGATAGACAAATCTATCGAACGCGAAGGTCAAGACCGTTATACGCTCGAATTACCGGCAGATCAACAAGAGTTTATCCGGGAAATATACAAAATAAATCCCAAAACTGTTGTCGTATTAGTGGCCGGAAGCTCTATCGCAATCAACTGGATAGATGAAAATATTCCTGCAATTATCGATGCCTGGTATCCCGGTGAACAAGGAGGAACGGCCGTTGCTGAAGCCCTATTCGGGAAATATAATCCGGGAGGACGTTTACCATTGACTTTCTATAATTCGATGGACGAATTGCCTCCTTTCGATGATTACGCCGTTAAGAAAGGCCGTACATACCAATACTTTACCGGAAAACCGTTATACGAATTCGGATATGGACTCAGCTATACCAAATTCAATTACAGAAAACTGAATATCGCATCAAAACAGGATACGATCAACATACAGTTCTCAATCTCGAATACAGGTAAATACGACGGAGACGAAGTCGCCCAAGTATATGTGCAATATCCTGAGACCGGAACATACATGCCGATCAAGCAACTGAAAGGATTCAAGCGGGTTCACATCAAAAAAGGACAGACCCAAAATGTATCTATTTCAATCCCGAAAAAAGAGCTTCGCTATTGGGATGAAAAAACGAGAAAGTTTGTAACGCCTTCAGGTAATTACATTTTCCAAGTAGGTAGTTCTTCACAAAGGATCAATCTTCAAAAAACTTTTGCTTTATAAAAGCAGATTTTCAGGAGGTTGTGCAAAATAGCGCAACTTCCTGAAATAAAACAAAATAAAGAATAACGTAATTCAAATTAAAATGTAATTACAATGAAAAAAAGATTATTGTTTATTTCGTTGCTGGCTGTAGCAATCGCAGGAATATCCGCTTCTTCAGTCTCCGGTGCAAATGCTAAAAAGAAGAAAAAAAGTACTCCGGTAACCTTAGGTCCTAATCCTTTTATCACACACATGTTCACAGCAGACCCGTCGGCTCATGTATGGAAAGACGGACGCTTATACGTTTATCCCTCCCACGACATAGATCCTCCTCGCGGATGTGATTTGATGGACCGCTACCATGTCTTTTCTACCGATGATATGGTAAACTGGAAGGATCACGGAGAGATTTTGAACTCGAGCCAAGTGCCTTGGGGACGTCCCGAAGGCGGTTTTATGTGGGCTCCCGACTGTGCGTATAAAGACGGTACATATTACTTTTATTTCCCTCATCCGAGCAGTTCTGACGTACATTGTTCATGGAAAGTCGGAATCGCAACAAGCAAACATCCGGCAAAAGATTTTAAAGTACAAGGATATATCAAAGGCATTGACGATGCTTGCGGAATGATCGATCCCTGCGTATTTATCGATGATGACGGACAGGCTTATCTTTATCATGGCGGTTGTGGCAGAATCATCGGCGCCAAAATGAAAGACAATATGATGGAACTGGCGGAAAAACCCCGAAGTATGGAAGGACTGAAAGATTTTCATGAAGGAGCTTGGGTACATAAAAGAAACGGAATTTATTATCTGATGTATTCCGACAATGTCCCCCATCCCGAAGGTAACCGATTGGTTTATGCTACCAGTACAAATCCATTAGGGCCATGGACCTACCAAGGTGTGATTCTGGAAGCAACAGGTTCGGGAACAAGTCATGGTTCTATCGTAGAATACAAAGGCGAATGGTTTCTCTTTTATCACAACAGCGACCTTTCCGGTGGAAAACCGGAATTACGTTCCATTTGTGTAGACAAACTGTATTACAATCCCGATGGAACTATTCAATTAGTAAAACAAACCAAAGGGACTCCTAAAAAATAATAGGATTCAATACGAATAAAATAACAAAAATTACACTCACTATCATCTTCAGATACCGGATATAACCTCTATTTAGGAAAGTATCCGGTATTTTCTCTAAATAAAGATAAAACATATGACCCAAAAGTTATTTCTTTCTCTTTTTTCAATCTTTCTCTTTTTAAATGGATACGCTAAGAATCGAGAAATCATGCCTCTCGATAAAGAATGGTTATTTCAAAAAAAAGATATAACCGAGCCCATCCAAATCTATACATCATGGGATACCGTAAATATTCCTCACGATTGGGCTATAAACGGACCTTTCGATCTAAATCAAGACATGCAATTCGTGCAAGTCATTGAAGATGGTGATAAAGAAGCAAAACTCCGCACCGGAAGAACGGGAGCATTACCCGCCACCGGAATGGGACAATATCGGAAAGAATTATTTTTACCTGTAGAAAAATCTACACAAAGAGTATATATCGAATTCGATGGAGTAATGAGCAATGCAAAAATTTATCTAAATGGAGAGTATATAGGAGAGCGTCCTTATGGATATTCTTCGTTCTCATTCGACCTAACTGATCATTTTAAATTCGGTAAAAAAAACATTTTGGATGTGACAGTAGAAAACAAACCTGAAATGTCCCGATTTTATACCGGAGCAGGTATCTATCGTCCTGTCAGATTAATATGCACTTCTCCTATACATGTAGCCCATTGGGGAACATTCATTTGCACACCCGAGATCTCTACAAAGAAAGGATCGGTATCAATAAAAACCAACATAAATGCATTCACTGAAAAAAAAGGAAAAATAAAACTGATTACAGAGATATATGACCCTTCAGGTAAATGCGTATCTTCTGTAAGCTCATCAAAAGATATAAT
The DNA here is from genome assembly GCF_982245605.1 of Coprobacter fastidiosus. Classification (NCBI taxonomy): domain Bacteria; kingdom Pseudomonadati; phylum Bacteroidota; class Bacteroidia; order Bacteroidales; family Barnesiellaceae; genus Coprobacter; species Coprobacter fastidiosus. The sequence continues at coordinate 21,316 of NZ_CEVCIF010000040.1, forward strand.
GTCCACTCTTCTATTCGAGCAAAACTGCACAGTAAAAAAACCCGCGCTATGGGATACAGAACATCCACATCTATATACAGCGGTATCTAAAGTATATTTTAACGGTGAACAAACAGATATATATAAAACGACATTCGGATTTCGTACAATAAAATTTGATAAAGACAAAGGGTTTTTCCTCAATGAAAAAGCGACAAAAATAAAAGGAGTATGCCTGCATCATGATTTAGGACCATTAGGAGCAGCCGTAAATCTCAGAGCGACCGAACGCCAATTGGAGATAATGAAAGAAATGGGTTGTAACGCTATACGTACCAGCCACAATCCTCCATCTATTGAACTTCTTGAATTATGCGATAAAATGGGACTTATGGTACAGGTAGAAGCTTTTGACGAGTGGAAAAACGGAAAATGCGTAAACGGATATAATACTCTGTTCGATAAATGGGCGGAAAAGGACCTGACCGACCTGATTCGTCGCGACAGAAATCACCCATGTGTCATTATGTGGAGTATCGGTAATGAATTACGCGAACAAGATCAAAAAGAAGGCGGTCAGATAGCGCGTTTTCTCTCAGATATAGTACACCGGGAAGACCCCACCCGTCCCTCTACGGCAGGCTATAATAACCATATCGGTGCTATTATAAACGGTCTTGCAGATGCTGTCGATCTTGTCGGATTCAATTACAAACATTACGACTATCAAACCCAACATGAGAATCATCCTGAATATATTTTATACGGAAGTGAAACCAGCTCGGCTGTAAGTTCACGCGGAGTCTACAAATTCCCGGTAAAAGACAACTGGACTCCTTGGTATAATGACTATCAAATATCAAGTTATGATATGGATTATGTCCCTTGGGGTAGTGCTCCTGATACAGAATTCGAAAAACAGGATGACAACGAATTTCTTTTAGGTGAATTCGTATGGACAGGTTTCGATTATCTGGGAGAACCTTCTCCATACGGCGAAGGTGCGCCATCCCGCAGCTCTTATTTCGGGATAGTAGATCTGGCAGGGTTAAAAAAAGACAGATATTATTTATACCAAAGCCAATGGAGCAACAAACCGGTTTTACATGTTATGCCTCATTGGACATGGCCTGACCGCTTAGGACAAGAAGTTCCTATTCAATGCTACACAAACTATCCTGAGGTAGAGCTATTTGTCAATGGGAAAAGTATGGGAACAAAAAGGAAAGATAAAAGCCAAAAATTTCTACGTTATCGAATGAGATGGGACAATATCATCTATCAGCCCGGAGAAATAAAAATCATTGCAAAAAATGAAAAAGGTGAACCATGTGAAGAACGCATCATAAAAACAGCAGGAAATCCTGATAAAATATATCTAAAAGCCGATCGCGACACTTTATTAGCCAATGGAAAAGATTTATCTTTTATAACCGTAGAAATACAAGATAAAGAGGGTAACTTATGTCCACGTGATGCATCTTTACTTTTTGTAAAAGTAAACGGTAACGGAAAATTAAAAGCTCTATGCAACGGAGATGCAACCGATCTTATTCCCTTTACATCAAATTACATGCGAGTCTTTAATGGAAAAATGGTTATTATTGTCGAATCTAAAGATAAAACCGGAGAGATCAATATCGAAGTTTCCGGTGAAAGATTAAAAACTTCTTTCTATAAGTTAACATGTCAACAATAAGAACTTCTTAAAATAAACAAAAACAATGAGGCTGAATAGCCTCATTGTTTATTATTCTGATTATATTCCAAATCAACCTTCAAAAAAATAAATATTATTTTTCCGATACTTTCTTAAGGATCATCACCAAATGATTCCAGAACTTTTCAACAGCAGGAATATGCATTTTTTCATCCGGAGAATGAACGCCTCGCAATGTAGGCCCAAAAGAAATCATGTCTAAATGCGGATATTTCGTTAAGAAAAGACCACACTCCAAGCCTGCATGAATCGCCTTTACCTCTGGAGTTACATGATATAATTCTTCATAAGCAGCCACCGCAATATTCAATATCTCAGATTTAAGATTTGGTTTCCAGCCGGGATAACCTTCCCCATGAGTAGCCACTGCTCCTGCCAATGTAAACACGCTTTCTACACGGCAAGCGATTTCTTGCTTCAAAGATTCTACCGAACTGCGCTGGCTGGTAGCAACAACGATCTGATCCTCTCCTACCATTTTCACAGAAGCTAAATTGGTCGAAGTCTCGACAAGTCCGGGAATATCACGACTCATAGATATTACACCATGAGGACAAGCATTCAAAGCATTTATCAAAGCAAAAGTCGTTTGACGGTCGATACAACGATCCTGATGCTCTTCCGACTCCATCGTAATTTTCATATTCGGTTCTACAGCAGACAATTCTTCTTCGATAATCGAGTGGAAAAGATTCAAATCTACCCGAATTTTTTCTTTTTCATTTTTAGGAACACCAATAATAGCCGATGCTTCACGAGGAATTGCATTCCGCAAATTCCCACCTTCGATATGACATAGAACCATATCATATTTCTTAGAACATCTGCATAAGAAACGGGCTAAAATTTTATTGGCATTACCCAATCCTTTATTGATATCACTACCCGAATGACCGCCTTGCAAGTTAGAAATACTTACCCGAAAATAGAAATAATCGGCAGGAGTCATCGTGGGTTTATAGGTAAATGTCGAAGTAGTATCTATCCCTCCGGCACAGCCTATGAAAATTTCCGCTTCATCTTCAGAATCGAGATTAAGCAAATAGTCTCCCGAAATAAAACCTTCTTTCATTCCAAAAGCCCCTGTCAATCCGGTTTCCTCATCTACGGTAAACAGTGCTTCCAAAGGACCATGCTGCAAATTATCCGAAGCTAATACGGCCAACGATGCTGCCATTCCTATTCCGTTATCTGCCCCTAAAGTCGTACCTCTGGCACGTACCCACTCTCCGTCGATATATGTTTCTATCGGATCATTTTCAAAATCGTGAATAACATCTGAATTTTTCTCGCATACCATATCCATATGCGACTGTAAAATTACTCCAGGAGACGATTCAAATCCTTGAGTCGCAGCTTTAGATATAACAATATTTCCCGTTACGTCTTCTTTTGCATCCAAGTGATGCTCCCGTGCAAAATCCAACAAAAAAGCACGTATCTTTCCTTCTTTCTTCGAAGGTCTGGGCACTTTTGTTATCTCATCAAAATAGTGCCAGATCAACTCCGGCTTTAAATCCTTTACATCCATAGTTTTCTTTATAAAATGTTATAATCTTAAAATTATTTTTAAATCAATCTAAAAAATATACCGCATCATCCTAATACGCTGTTCTCTTTCCGCCTATTTATGTCCCGTTTTTTCCTTGACCACATACCGGAAATAATGTTAAAAATATCTGTTTATCCGATATAATAGCCAAAATACGAGCGAGAATCCTGTTAAATCAGAGTTTCTTCTTATATTTGCAATACAAATATAATCAAAATGTGGAATACGATACTTCTTACTATGGCGATTGTTGCTTTGGCATTTATTCTTTTAGGAATAAAGGTAATATTCGTTAAAGGCGGCAAATTTCCGAACACACACATCGGAGCAAACAAGGAGATGAAAAAAAGAGGTATTTCATGCGCATTATCAACCGACTCTGTTGATCGTAACAAGAAGCAATTGGCAGATTTATTAAAAGAAAAGTAAAACATAAGTTAGTAATAAAATTCAAAATTATGAAGATTAGCAGACCCTTTATTCATTCTGTTTTAGCATTCGCTATTGTTATGTTGTTTGTTCAGTGTAACAAAAAAAATAATACGACTGAAAAATCAGCTGAAACACCTGCTGCCCAAGCTACCTCCATTTCAGGTAAATTACCTATTGCATACGTTAATATAGATTCGCTATTACAAAAATATAACTATGCTAAAGATTTGAACGAATCATTGTTGCGTCGCGCTGAAAACTCTCGTGCTAATGTAAATGAGAAAGGTCGTCAATTAGAAAAAGAAATGGCCGAATTTCAACGGAAATATCAGAATAACGCATTTCTTTCTCAAGAACGCCTGCAACAGGAACAACAACGGTTAATGAAAAAACAACAAGAATTGCAAGAATATATTCAGCGTCTCGAAGATGAAAATATGCGCGAACAGCAAAAAATGCTGAGCCAAATGAATGACTCTATCATCAACTTTATTCACGAATACAATAAAGACAAAAAATACGAGGCCATTCTTAACAACGCCAGTACGCTTTATATAGATCCGTCTTATGATATCACAAACGAAATAGTAGATCTGTTAAATAAACGATACGTAAAAAAATAAGAATAGATTTTTTATAAAAGGAACGCGGTACAAAATATGTATCGCGTTTTTTATTATCCCTATTATTCCCTCATGTAAATCCCGGAAACAAACCTACCTGATTTTAAGCCCGAAGTCCTCGCCGAATAAAACAAATCATTATGAATTTTGGTACATAAACCGGCAATTTCAATATGTTTTTCCACTACACCGGCACTACACAAGTCGGTATGGTTAGCTTTCCATAAATCGATATGATATTTTCCCGTAACAGGATGCCGAGCACTTAACTCATCTATATTGAAATATGAACTTCTAAATGCTTCATATACTTCATCTCCGACCTCGAACTGTTCATATCCTATCGACGGACCTATTGCCGCATAAATATCGGCAGACAAAGAACCGAAATGGAGAAACATACTCCTGATTGTTACAGAAACAATATGCTGCACAGTTCCTCTCCACCCGGCGTGTATTGCTGCAATACACTTCTTAACAGGATCATATAACAATACCGGAACACAATCGGCAGTAGTCACACCGATACAAACTTCAGGTATATTCGTAATTAAAGCATCCGCTTGAGAAACGGCTTCCTTTTGTTCATCAGAAGACATCTTCAAGAAGTGTTCATCGACAATTGCAATTCCATTGCCATGCACCTGACGAGGAAGAATAAAATGTCCCGGAGCAATACCGAGCGTCTCTCTAAGCATATTTCTGCGTTCCAATACACGGGACACAGCTTCCCCGGAGTGTACTCCTAAATTAAAAGATGAGTAAGTATCCCCTTCAATAACGCCATTACGAGTCGTAACAAAATTAAAAATGTCGTCAAACGAATTTAACGATTCGAAAGACAACATTTCTATATTTCCTATTTTTATCGATTTCATTCGTCCCAATCATATTCCTCATAAGATTCTTCTTCCTCATCGTCATCATCACCGGCCAGCAACAGTTCATCTTCCTCTTTCACACGATGACTGAAATCCAGATTACGATGAGTCAACGAAGCGACCTTATTATCCTCCTTATTCAGTTCCTCCCACAAAATATCCTTTAATTCGGTAATTCCCTGTCCTGTCACCGAGGATATAAATACATAAGGAATACCCGGAAGATCGGCTTTCAATGCCTCCGTAAGTTCTTCATCCAGCATATCCGATTTAGTAATAGCCAACACCCGATGCTTATCTAATAGTTCAGGATTGAAATTCGCTATTTCATTCAATAATATTTCATATTCTTCCCGAATATCTTTCGAGTCTGCCGGAATCATAAATAACAATAAAGCATTTCGTTCTATATGCCGAAGAAAGCGTAAACCTAACCCTTTCCCTTCACTCGCACCTTCTATAATACCCGGAATGTCGGCCATTACGAAAGAACGGTTATCTCTGTACGAAACAATCCCCAAATTAGGTTCTAATGTTGTAAAAGGATAATCTGCAATCTTAGGTTTCGCTGCAGAGACTACCGATAAGAGTGTAGATTTTCCCGCATTAGGAAAACCGACCAATCCGACATCCGCCAACAATTTCAATTCCATTATGACAGCCTTTTCTATTGCCGGCTCTCCGGGCTGCGCATAACGGGGTGTTTGATTCGTCGCCGAACGGAAATGCCAATTTCCCAATCCTCCACGACCTCCTTTCAGTAAGACAACCTCTTCTCCATGTTCTGTTACCTCGCAAAGAAACTCTCCTGTCTCGGCATCGAACACAACCGTACCACACGGTACTTCTATGATCTGGTCTTCTCCATCCTTTCCGAAACTACGGCTTGCGCCACCCGAACCACCATGACCGGCATACACATGCCGCGAATATTTGAGATGCAGAAGAGTCCAATAATTCCTGTTGGCCCTTAATATTACATGACCGCCTCTACCTCCATCTCCCCCGTCAGGACCACCTTTGGTAATAAACTTCTCACGATGCAAGTGTGCAGAGCCTGCCCCACCCTTACCGGAGCGACAATATATCTTGACATAATCAACAAAATTAGATTCGGCCATAAATTTTTTATTTTACGATTTTTATTTATAAATCAATCTTTTAAAGTGCAAAGATAATGCTTTTTCGACCGTTTATTCAAAACAGACAAAAAAAGAGGCTGCAACTCATCGCAATACGCTCTGAATACAGCCTCTCTAAAATTTTCGCTTATTATAGGTTATCTATCTCTTTTTCAATAGCGGCAAAGATAGATTCGATAGTTCCCATTCCGTGAATAGCTTTATATTTCTTTTCATTTATATAATAATCTTTCAACGGAGTAGTTTGATTGTGATATACGTCCAAACGGCTCTTTATTGCTTCGAGGTTATCGTCCGAACGACCGGATACCTGACCACGTTTAATCAAACGGTCTATCAATTCCTCCTCTTCAACCTCAAGGCCTATGACAGCAGAAACCTCTGCTCCCCGTTCTTTCAACATGGCTTTCAAAGCTTCGGCTTGAGGAATCGTACGAGGGAATCCGTCAAAAATAACACCGTTTTTCGTTTCTTCATTCGAATCCAGCACTTTAGCTAACATATCGATAATGAGTTCATCCGGAACTAATTGTCCTTTGGAAATGTAACCTTCTGCTATTTTCCCCAATTCCGTACCGTTTTTCATTTCAACTCTCAAAACATCACCCGTAGAGATGTGAAACAAGCCGTACTTTTTAATAATCATATCGCTCTGAGTTCCTTTTCCTGATCCCGGAGCTCCAAAAATTACAATATTCAACATACTTATATCGGTTTATTTGTGCACTTTATTGTCACCTTTTCACCGTATTAAAATTTTAAGGTCAAAGATTATTAATCCGCAATCACATAAATATCTTTTAAATTACGCCCCTGTTCGTCATAATCCAATCCATAACCCACGATAAAATCATTAGGTATCTCAAGAGCCGCATAGTCAACATGTACATCGCATTTCAACGCTTTCGGTTTAAAAAGCAGAGTTGCGATTTTCACCTGTTTCGGTTCTCTTTCTTTTAGCTGATTAATAATCCGCTGCATCGTGAAACCAGTATCGATAATATCCTCAACGACTATCACCGTACGATCTTTAATATCTTCATCCAATCCATGAATAATTTTTACGACACCAGTCGACTGCGTACCAGAATAAGATTTCATGCGCATAAATGTGATTTCGCTTTCGATCGTTATTTCTCGTAAAAGATCCGCCGCAAAGACAAATGCACCGTTCAAAACGCAAATAAACAGAGGATTTTCTCCGGCTAATTCGTTATTGATACGAGCAGCTATCTTTTCTATAGCAGCTTTAATTTCCTCTCGCCGAATATAAGGCCTGAATGTTTTGTCTTTAATCTGAATAGTGTCCATCGAATCTTGGATATGTAATGAATTTATAGTCGGCAAAGGTATAACAAATATACCTATTGTAAAAAATAACCGACTATTTTTCTCTTCAGACAAATGAATTTTTAAACTATTTCACCCCGTGCATTTTTCCGGTAAGCCATTTGCTGACTGCCAACAAAAATAACCCAAGTAAAATCGATGTAACCGCAATCACAGCGAAAATACTCATTGCTCCCAACGATACGAAAAACGAAGCGATAAAGCCGGCTGTGATATTCGCAAAGAAACTGCTCAACATCCAGACACCCATCATCAGAGACGCCAGTCTGACCGGAGATAATTTCGATACCATAGAAAGACCTATCGGGGACAAACAAAGCTCTCCCATCGTATGCATCAGATAAGTACCCAAAAGCCACAATAAATTAGCTTTTACAAGAACCGAAGCATCGTCTCCGCCACGTTGCCATACAGCCCCGAGCATCAAAACAAATCCTAATCCCAACAAAATCATCCCCATAGCCATTTTTATCGGTATAGAAGGATTCTTTCCTCTCTTAGAAAGAAATCCCCAAAACATAGAGAATAGAGGAGCTAACAGAATAATGAAAACAGGATTTACCGACTGAAACCATTCTGTCGGAATAACAAATCCTAAAACATTCCGATCAATGTATTTGTCGGTATAAAGGGTGAGCGAACTACCAGCCTGTTCAAATCCGGCCCAAAAGAAAATACAAAAAGCTACAAGAATAAAAATAACCATTGTCCTGTCTTTTTCCTCTTTAGTCAACGGCTCTTTTTCCACATTCCCGTCTTCGTCTTTTTTCAATGCCGGTTCTTTACAAAGATCGCCGAGAAAACGGTTCGACAAGAAATTATAACATATCTGTCCCAACATCATTCCGAGTCCGGCAGCAACAAACCCCCAACGATACCCGTAAGTAATAGCCAAATATCCTGTAATCAAAGGTGCTATAAGCGCCCCGACATTAACCCCCATATAAAAAATCGTATAGGCAGAGTCTTTTCTCGGATCATCAGGTTTATACAAGTCTCCGACGATTACCGCAATATTCGGCTTAAAAAATCCGTTTCCAATAATCAGTAAAAGTAACCCCAACGACAGGAACACAGGATCGGCCTTTGCAGCCAAACAGAATTGCCCGATCATCATCGTAATACCTCCGATCGTTATCGATTTTCGTTGTCCCAAATAATTATCGGCAAGCCAGCCTCCTATCAAAGGCGTGAAATAAACAAACCCTGTAAAAAAGCCATAAATAAGGCTCGCTTGCCTGGCATCGAAACCCAAGCCTCCCTCCATTGCCGTCTTAGTCAAATACAAAATAAGCATGGCTCTCATACCATAATAACTAAAACGCTCCCACATCTCCGTAAAGAACAGAAGGTACAGACCTTTTGGATGTCTCATTATACTCGTACTCATAAAAAATAGCTATCTTTGTTGATATTTAAGTGGCGAAATTAGACAAAAGTTCTATATTTATCCAATATTAAACGATTTATTTTGTAATTATCTTTTTTACATTGCAAAATTCAATACAAAATGAAAATATTCTTTACAAACGAAACAAAGAAACTCGATCGGTTTACTATTGAAAACGAGCCGATCAAGTCTATTGATTTAATGGAACGGGCTGCTTCATCCGTCACATTCGAAATCATATCCCGATGGAAACGCAACACACCGGTTGTCGTTTTTGCAGGTCCTGGAAATAACGGAGGTGATGCTCTTGCAGTTTCCCGAATGCTGATAGAAGAAGGCTATACACTGGACATATATTTATTTAATCCACTTCAAAGATTATCACAAGACTGTCTCAAAAACAGAGACCGTCTGCAAACAATAGAAGGGCTGAAATTTTCAAAATCGGTAAAACAATCCGATTCGACAAACACATTCCCTCACAGCGGCTCACACTTCACGGAGATTATAAACGAATTTATCCCTCCGACACTGACTAAAGGAACACTTGTTATAGACGGATTATTCGGATCTGGATTGAGCAAACCTCTTTCCGGAGGATTCGGGTCTGTCGTACAATATATCAACTCTTCCGATGCTACTGTCGTGTCTATTGATCTGCCATCTGGACTTTTCGGGGAAAACAACATAGAAAATATTCCCCGAAATATCGTTCAAGCAGATCTTACGATCACATTTCAATATCCCAAATTAGCATTCATGTTTGCCGAAAACGAACAATTTACCGGAGAATGGAAAATCGTCGATATTGGTATTCACCCCGATATTATCGAGCAGACCGAAACTAAATATTATTATATCGAACCGGACGAAGCCGCACGCATGGTAATGAAAAGAAGCCGCTTCGTAAGCAAACATAACGTAGGTCATGCCCTGTTAATTGCCGGGAGCAAAGGAATGATGGGTGCGGCAGTACTGGCAGCAAAGGCCGCGTTACACACGGGAACAGGACTGGTGTCGGTTTTGTCGGCTGCTTGTGGAGAAAAAATTCTCCAAACAAGCGTACCTGAAGCGTTATTCATTGCAGATGAACAAGATTCTCACATTTCCGATATAGTTTTAAACCGGACTTATTCTGCAATTGCCGTCGGTCCTGGCTTAGGTCGCCACGAAGAAACCGCCCGGGCATTCTACAAATTGCTCGGACAAATAAAACGTCCGATAGTATTGGATGCCGATGCGCTGAACCTATTAGCAGGACATACGGAACTGATTGAAAATCTTCCGAAAAACACTATTCTAACCCCTCACCACTTGGAATTCGACCGATTATTCGGAAAAAACGACACTTCTTACGAGCGACTGAACAAAGCACGGGAAATAGCTATTCGTTACCACATAATCATTGTCCTAAAGGGTGCTAATACCGCTATCGTCACACCGAAAGGCGATGTGCTCTTCAACAGTTCGGGAAATGCCGGAATGGCTACTGCCGGAAGCGGAGATACTCTGACCGGAATGATCACAGGATTATTGGCTCAAGGTTACCACCCGATACCGGCTGCAATCTTAGGCGTTTTTCTTCACGGGACGGCAGGAGATTTGGCAGCAGAAAGAGACTCTCAAGAATACATAACTGCAGGAGACATTATTTCCCAAATAGGACAAGCCTATAAAAAACTGCATAATTACAGAGTTTAATCTGATAATCAGTATTTTCATTCACAAATTAATTTTATATTTGCATGTGGGTAAAATTCGCATGTATGAATAAAAAAAAACGACTAATATGAAAAAAGGAATCATATCTCTCTGCTTACTCTGCACGATAAGTGCCTTTGCCCAGGAAACAACAAAACTGACGGCCGGAAAGCATAATGAATACGGACTGATTTACTCATTGCCAAAGACGGTTTTCGATATAGAGGTCGTAGCTACCCAAACAATCGTAAAAGCCGGCCCATATTATAAATATGCAGAAAAATATCTGGGTGTACCGGTCAGTATCACCGAGGACAAATCTTCATGGAAATTAGATAAAGCAACGATCAGCAGCTATGGAATAGCGGACAAGGATCAACAATATTTAGTTCAATTCAAATCGGGAAGCACGCCCTATATGTTTCTAAATAAAGACGGTTTACTATTATCGGTAAATACCGATCCTCTGCCTGATAACGCAATATCAAACACTCAAGGGAAAAAGAAAACAGCATCTCCATTAGAGAATAATGAATATGCTTCTGTTCTTACCGAAGAAATGCTGATTTCGGGTTCTACAGCCAAAATGGCAGAGGTAGCAGCCAAACAGATTTACCGGATACGAGAAAGCCGGATGGATCTCTCGACGGGTGACTCCGACCAAAAACCGGCAGACGGAGAAGCATTAAAACTTATGTTACAACAATTAGACGAGCAAGAAAGAAACCTCACGGCTTTGTTCATGGGAACGACTCAAACGCAAACTGTCGTAAAACATTTCACTTGGATTCCACAAGGAGAAACCGCCAATGAAGTAGTTTTCCGTATTTCAGACATATCAGGAATAGTAGGGAAAACCGATCTTAGCGGAGACCCTATTTACATAAATCTCAAGATTACCGAAAAAGGAGAACTCCCGGTAGATGCAAAAGGGAAAGTCAAAGAAATGCCGAAAGGAGCTTTAGCTTATAACATTCCCGGAAAGGCCAAAGCCTCTTTAACGTACAATGGGAAAAATATTTTCTACGGAGAATTTCAAGTTGCCCAATTCGGTGTCGTTTTCGGATTAGCTCCTAACATGTTCGATAACAAAAAAGCTCCGGCTCATGTGACTTTTTATCCTGAAACCGGAGCAATCCGCGAAATAGGACAAACCAGTGACAAATAACTAAAATCAGGACGTATGAAGAATTTATTAATTGTATTGTGTATTCTCCCTGTTATCTTTGGGATCAGTTGTTCCAATACACCGCAAACAGAAAGCACAGGAAATACTGTCTTAGAAAATATATTATCTCGAAAAAGCGTTCGTGATTTTATCGGCAAAAAAGTCGAAAATGAAAAAATAACGATATTATTAAAAGCCGGAATGGCTGCTCCCTCAGGGAGAGATCTCCGGCCTTGGGAACTGATCGTAATACAAAACCGTTCTACTCTCGATTCAATGGCGGCGGAGTTACCTTATGCAAAAATGCTGAATAAAGCACCAATGGCTATCATCGTATGCGGAGACTCTATTCGCTCTTCTTACTGGTATCTCGATTGTTCGGCAGTTTCAGAAAACATCTTATTAGCAGCAGAATCTCTCGGACTGGGTGCGGTCTGGACTGCCGCTTATCCGTATGAAGACCGCATAAGCACGGTACGGAAATATACAAATATTCCCGAAAATATCATTCCGCTCTGTGTTATACCGGTCGGTTATCCGAATGGGACGCAATCGCCTAAAAATAAATTCGATGAAAAGAAAATCCATTACGAAAAATTCCAATAAATTTTCAAATTAATAAATAGATTATCAAAGCCCATTTATTTACATTTACAGTACCTGAATATGCACTGATTTATATCATGATATTCAGGGATATTCAGTAAATGTCCCTAAAAAGTAAGATGGCATATAAAGTCGATAGAG
>NZ_CEVCIF010000041.1:0-33171 GCF_982245605.1 Coprobacter fastidiosus
ATCACATAAGCCCTTACGCCTATTGCGCTAATAATTTCATTAATGCGCTTGATCCCGACGGGAGAAGTACCTGGGTAATTGCCAATAAAAACGGAACATATACGATACTTGGAGGAAGTCTGAAAGACAACGATCTAAATATTTATGCTTTGTCTGCAGGTAAAAACGGGGAAATTATCAAAAAAAGTATCGGGATGACTACCTCTATCACTTCTTTTTATGACAGTTACGCAAACAATGGTAGTGGCGCTTGGGCCGTAGGTAGTATTATCGATCCTAAAGATAACAGCGGAAAAGTGTTTTTGAACAATTTAGTCAAAGATGATCCTGAAATCGGTTATTATATGGACAACGCAAAAAAAGGTCAGAAATATGACTTTAAAGCTACAAATGGAACTTTAAATACACTTTATCAAAAAAATGAAGACTTTTATAGAGGTATGCCTATCGGCAGTACGAAAAACGGACAAACAATATATACCTCTGCAAAAGATATCGGTAATATTGCAGCGGGTTATGTGGCCGGAATACATGCTATCCCTTGGTCTTTGGTGCGAAAAGAATTCGATAATCTGCAATCTATTCAAGATAATAGACCTTCTATCGAATTGCCATCTTCTCAAAATGCGCAATATTTCGGATACCAACTCGGAATAAGAGATCTTTTAATAGCTCCTTTTTCTATTCTCGACAGATATACCAGAAGTATTCCTACTTTATATAAACGTTTAACTAAACAGTTATGAAAAAGATTATTTATATCCTATCGCTTATCGCTATCGGTTTGATATATTCCTGCTCTGAAAAAAAACAGAAATATAACAACGAACCCAGCAACTTCTTTTTTAAAGTTCCAGGAACAGATATCGGGATAACCACCTCTAAAGTACCAGGTGCTCAATTTTATGTCGTATTTGCAAAAGATAGCGTTCTACCTTCAGATACCGTTGACTATATAAAGTATGAAACCAATCAATCGACCGAATTAGAATTCGTATTTGACCCCCGTAACAAAAAAGCCATTTACATATTAGCTTCTGACGATATTACAGAAATTAATATTCTTAATGACAGCCTGGAAATACTACGAGAGGCTGAATTCGACTCTCTTTTTTTTGAACCAGCAAAAACCCGATATCGATCTTTTATTTTAAAATATCCATACATTTTTGTAAATATATATCCGAGTCATTATACAATATCAATGACTAAATACGAACCTGTTAATAATTATATAAAAGAAGGTGACATTTATGGTGGTTGGTAAATTTATACATACAAGAAATTTTTGACCGAATTTTATATTAAAAAGCGACATCCACAAATCATTATTTCATCAAGAAAAAATACTCTAATAAAGCATTAGTCATCAACTAATTAAATCCTCATAAATAACTCTTATAAAAATTTTCACCAAATCTATTTTCTTGCTTCGAATAAGCTTCGTAACTTTATCCCCATACAAAGTAACAGTCATTATATTTATCATGCATCCATTTATACATTTACACGTCCATTCTCAATATTCTATTCTTGACGGACAAGCGAGTATACAGGCTTTGGTCGATAAAGCTATGCGTGACGGCATGCGGGGTATTGCCATTACCGATCACGGCAACATGTTCGGTATCAAAGAATTTTATAATTATGTAAATAAAAAAAATGGAGGTGTCAAAAGCGAGATAAAAGACCTGAAAAAAAGAATATCGGACATCGAAAACGGAAAAATAGAATGTGAAGACCGGGATGCCGAACTCTCACGCTGTAAGGCTGAGTTGGAAGAGAAAGAAAAAAAACTCTTCAAACCGATTATCGGTTGCGAAATGTATGTGGCAAGAAACCGCTTACAAGACAAAAACGGTAAACCCGATCAAAGCGGATACCACTTGATCGTTCTTGCAAAAAATCTGAAAGGGTACAAAAACCTGATTAAATTGGTATCAAAAGCTTGGACCGAGGGTTTCTATATGCGTCCAAGAACCGACCGTGTCGAATTGGAAAAATATCATGAAGGGCTGATCGTCGCATCTGCCTGTTTGGGTGGTGAAGTCCCGAAAAAAATAAACAAAGGTTTGCTCGACGAGGCAGAAGAAGCGGTACGATGGTACAAAAACCTGTTCGGTGAGGATTACTATCTGGAATTACAACGGCACAAAGCTACCGTACCGAATGCCAATCACGAAGCATATCCTTTGCAGGTACAAGCTAATACCAAAATTCTGGAATATGCAAAAAAATATAATATCAAGGTAATCTGTACCAATGACGTGCATTTTGTTGATGAAGAGCATGCAGAGGCTCACGACCGGCTGATCTGCCTGAGTACGGGAAAAGACCTTGATGACCCCAACCGCATGTATTATTCGAAACAGGAATGGATGAAAACAACCGAAGAGATGAACGCTCTCTTCGCCGATGTTCCTGAAGCCCTTATCAATACCAATGAAATACTGGATAAGGTGGAGTTCTATTCGATCGATCATGCTCCTATCATGCCGACATTCGCTATTCCTGAAGAATTCGGGACAGAAGAAGGATATAGGCAAAAGTTTACGGAAAAAGATTTGTTCGATGAATTTACTCAGGATGAAAACGGGAATGTCGTTATGGACCAGGTCGCTGCGGAAGCTAAAATAAATACTTTAGGAGGATATGACAAACTATACCGTATCAAACTGGAAGCAGACTATTTAAAGAAATTAGCTTTCGACGGGGCAAAAACTCGTTATGGAGATCCATTAAGCCCGGATGTAAAGGAACGGCTGATCTTCGAGCTCCATATTATGAAAACAATGGGTTTCCCGGGATACTTCTTGATCGTACAGGATTTTATCGCCGCAGCACGCAACATGGGGGTGTCGGTAGGTCCGGGACGAGGATCGGCTGCCGGATCGGCAGTTGCCTACTGTCTCGGGATTACCCAAATAGACCCGATACAATATGACTTGCTGTTCGAGCGTTTTTTGAATCCCGACCGTATTTCTTTACCGGATATAGACATCGACTTCGACGACGACGGACGAGGAGAAGTACTTCGTTGGGTAACCGAAAAATACGGACACGAAAAGGTAGCTCATATTATTACCTACGGTACTATGGCAACCAAAATGGCTATCAAAGATGTTGCCAGAGTAGAGAAATTGCCTCTTTCCGAATCAGACCGTCTCACAAAATTGATTCCCGACAGATTGCCTGAAATAGACGGTAAATCTCCTAAAATCAATCTAAAAAATTGTATTGCCGCAGTTCCCGAATTGCAACAAGCCTGCGAATCGGAAAATATGTTGATACGCGACACGATGAAATACGCTCGTATGCTTGAGGGAAACGTTCGGGGTACGGGTGTCCATGCTTGCGGGACGATTATTTGTCGAGATGATATTACCGATTGGGTTCCGGTAAGTACTGCCGATGATAAAGAGACCGGTGAAAAAATGCTGGTCACTCAATATGAAGGTTCGGTAATCGAAGATACGGGATTGATAAAAATGGACTTCCTGGGATTAAAAACACTATCGATTATCAAAGAAGCCGTAGCGAATATAAAATCTCACCGAGGCATCGATATCGATATCGACAAAATATCGATAAACGACGATGCGACCTATAAATTGTACAGCGAAGGGAAAACCGTGGGAACATTCCAGTTTGAATCGGCCGGAATGCAAAAATATTTGCGCGAACTGCAACCGACGACCTTTGAAGACCTCATCGCCATGAATGCTCTCTATCGACCAGGACCTATGGATTATATTCCGCAGTTTATCGACCGGAAACACGGAAGAGAGCCGATCGTATACGATATTCCGATTATGGAAAAGTACCTGAAAGATACTTACGGAATTACAGTGTATCAAGAACAGGTGATGCTTCTCTCACGGTTATTGGCTAACTTTACGCGTGGACAGTCCGATGCTTTGCGTAAAGCGATGGGAAAAAAATTAAAGGATAAACTGGATGCTTTAAAACCGCTGTTTATAAATAACGGACAAAAAAACGGGCACGATCCCAAAACTTTGGAAAAAATCTGGGCTGACTGGGAAAAATTCGCGTCGTACGCATTCAACAAGTCTCATGCGACATGCTACTCTTGGGTGGCTTACCAGACAGCTTACCTGAAAGCCAACTACCCTTCGGAATATATGGCAGCCGTGATGAGCCGCAATATCTCGAATATTACGGAAATCACCAAACTCATGGATGAATGTAAAGCTATGGGTATTAAAGTGCTCGGTCCGGATGTAAACGAAAGTAATTTGAAATTCAACGTTAACAAAGACGGCAATATCCGCTTCGGATTGGGAGCTGTAAAAGGTGTAGGAGAAAGTGCTGTCCGCAGCATTATGGAAGAAAGAGAGAAAAATGGTCCGTTCACCAGTATTTTTGATTTTGTGCAACGGGTCAATTTGAATGCTTGTAACAAGAAGAATATAGAAAGTCTTGCCTTATCCGGAGGATTCGACAGTTTTCCGGAAATAAAAAGAGAACAATATTTCGCTCAAAACAGTAAAGGTGAAGTTTTCCTCGAAACCCTTGTTCGCTACGGTAACAAATATCAAGTAGATAAAGCGGCTCAAATTAACTCTCTGTTCGGAGGAAGCGATGCTATAGAAGTAGCCAAGCCCGAAATTCCCGCTGCCGAAAGCTGGTCCGATTTGGAACGACTGGAAAAGGAACGGGATTTAGTAGGAATTTACCTGTCTGCACATCCTCTGGACGACTATGCTTTGACTCTCGAATATGGATGCAATACCCGAATGAGCGAACTGGAAGACCGTCAAGCCTTAATCAATAAAGATATTGTCATGGGCGGTATCGTAACAGGTTTCAGAGAAGGAATGACAAAAACCGGTAAACCATTCGGAATTCTAAAAATCGAGGATTATTCAGGATCTGCCGAGATACCTCTTTTCGGAAAAGATTTCGTCGATTTCCGGAAATTCGGATATAACGGCATGTATCTGCTTATCAAAGCAAAATGTCAACCCCGAAAATTCAATGAAAGCGTTCTGGACATACGGATCGTCTCGATAGAGTTATTGCAAGACGTAAAAAATAAATTATTGGAAAGTCTTACTGTAGTAATTCCGATCGACCAGATCAACAACGGTATAATAGAGCCGCTGACAGACTTGCTCAAACCCGATAAAGAATCGAATACCGAACTTTTCTTCGAAATCTATGATCCTGAAGAAAAATATCAAGTAAAGCTTTTCGCCCGATCACACAAGGTTAACGTAACAAAAGACCTAATCCGATTTATCGAAGATAACAACGGATTATCATTCAAGATAAACGGAATTTCCCGAAAAGAGATGCAACGCAATACCGAAGAGGCAGAAGACGAACTGGTACTATACGGGACAGAGGCATCGGCTTAAAAACATATTTATAATTCATCGAACAAATAGGATTGGTTTATTGTTTTTTTATAACTTTGTTAGACTTTTGAAAACCATTATAAATTAAAATTTTAATACTTCAAAATCATGGCATTACAAATTACAGATGCAAACTACAAAGAGCTTCTCGCTTCGGACAAGCTCGTAGTAATTGATTTTTGGGCGGAATGGTGCGGTCCATGTCGCAGTATCGCCCCAGCCGTTGAAGAACTGGCCGCCGAATTCGAAGACAAGGCGATTATAGGAAAATATAATGTCGATAACGACAATGAGTTGAGTGAAGAATACAGCATCCGCAGCATTCCTACTCTTTTATTTTTCAAAGAAGGCAAACTTGTCGATAAACAAGTAGGTGCATCTTCTAAAGCCGATCTGAAAGCAAAAATCGAAGCTAACTTATAAAATATAGAATATCAGAGAAAGATTGTATGGAGAATTTCATACAGTCTTTCTTTCTACCGACTCTCCTCCCAATTTGTTTTTAGAATTTTACCCATTAAAACTGAAAACATCATGAGAACTTTCATGTTAATCGTTTCGATGACGACCTTCATATTTACCGGATGTCATCAACAAAAGAAAAGCGAGAGTCTGGTTATCGAAATGACCAATCCCACAGACCGTTACCGGAATAATGCAGGTATTGTTATCGAACGTAGCCAATTAAATAATCCGGACTCTACATTACTACCTGTCCTTTACGATAACAACGGAAAACTAATCGTTTCTCAACTTGATGACATAGATCAAGACGGGCAATGGGACGAACTCGCATTTATCTGCAATTTTGCTCCGAATGAAAACCGTACTGCAACACTTACATGGGTAACTTCGGAGAAATATCCGACTTTTAAAGATTCTATACAAACGTCTGCAGGTAAAGAGTCATTTAAACAATTTACCGCTTCAGGAGACTCTATTCTGCAAGAAGCTGACTCTATCGGATTAGGTGAAATAGCTGTCTATTCGAACAAGGCAGCCTACCCTATAGGTAAACCGAACTATTTATTGATAAGCGAAGGTCCGGTAAGAAGAATTTACGGAATAGACCGAAAAGAAAGTAAAGTATCTGCCGGCCGTATAGCAGAGATGGTAACAATCTGGGCAGGACATAACGGTTATGAAAAGGAAATAGCATTAATAAATATGCCTCCGAACACACTCCTACTCACAGGCATAAAAGATAATGTTCTGAATCGAGATACCACTTTCCGAGCTTACGAATACGGTTATGTCGCTCTAATGGCGCATACTTTAGAAAAAAAATCATACTATACGGGAATGGCGATCATTATTCCTGATGAATATTATACCCGACGTGGCTATACTGCTTATAAAGGTCTTAATCTGTGGTATGCAGAATTGAAACCGAATGCAGAAAACAAAGTGACTTTTTATGTATACGGTGCCAAAGAAAAAGATAACGAAGGATTTCGCAGCGCCGACTATTTTGAAGAATTTATCGATTACGAAACTCTCTACATCGATAACCCGATAGAAATAAATCTTGTAAATTGATATATGGACGAAGGCCGCCTCAAACAAAAAGTACAAACCGTAATCGTATCTTGTTCTGTCATTCTGATGACTGGAAAATTCATTGCATTTTTTATGACTAATTCGGTCGGAATTCTGACCGATGCGATGGAAAGTATTGTAAACGTGGCTGCCGGATTCATCGGTTTATACAGCCTTCATCTTGCGGCAAAACCTAAAGATGAAGGTCACCCTTTCGGTCATGGGAAAATAGAACTTATTTCAGCTTCTATAGAAGGTCTCCTCATTATTCTCGCCGGGGTATTAATCGTTTTTGAAGGCATCAAGCGACTGTTCATTCCCTCTGTAATCGAAAAATTGGATATCGGTATTTACATAATCGCCGGTGCCGGAATTATCAACTATTTATTGGGATATTATAGTATCCGCACCGGAAAAAAATATGATTCTATCGCTTTGGTTGCCGGAGGAAAACATCTGCAATCCGACACTTATTCGAGTATAGGCTTAGTCATCGGATTAATTCTGATGTATATTACCCGAATAAGATGGATAGACAGTGCCTTGGCATTAATTTTCGGAACTATTATTATTTTCACGGGAATCTCCATACTTAAAAAAACGGTTGCCAACCTCATGGACAAAGCTGATAAAGAAATTCTCAGCATAATCGCCGACATAATATCAAAAAACAGACAACCCGACTGGATAGACATCCACAACCTAAAAATGGTAAAATACGGCAGTTATTATTACATAGACTGCGATCTCACTCTTCCTTGGTATTATAATATAGAAGAAGGTCATTCGGCTTGTATAAATCTGGAAAAAACTATATGTAAAGGGTTTACCGATAAAATTTCATTCTCGGTACATTCAGATTCCTGTGCTAAATCTTATTGCAGACACTGTCAAGTGACGAACTGCACATATCGTAAACAAACATTCGTTTCACCTCTACAACTTACGCTCAAGGAAATTACAGAGAGCGATGAAGAACGTAATGAATAAAATTCTCTACAAAAAGAAATCTTTAGAACTATTCAGAAAAAGAAATCCTTGCACGTGTGAACAACTCCCATATCTCCGATTGTTATAGTAAAACAGCGCAATCTATAATTACTGAATAATAATGAGAGCATACGATTGCAAAATCGGGGGTTCCTATGCTTCTCCAGTTATATTTCCTTCATAACCGGAACCGGAAGGATAAAATTTCTGAATATGAGAAAACTTATTCTTGCATCTGTCATGATGCTTATGGCAACAGCCTTTTCTTTCGGGCAAATGGATATTGGATTCGGCCCTAAAATCGGATTAAATCTAACGAACATGACAAACTCAAACATGAGGATAAAACCGGGCATAGTAGTCGGAGCATTCGCAAACATGCGAATAAATGATTACTTAGGGGTTCAACCTGAAATACTATTTTCCATGCAAGGGACTAAAAAAAATGATTATACACTGAAAATGAATTATTTCAACATCCCGATCATGGCAAAAGCCTACATGTGGAAAGGTTTAAATCTTGAACTCGGACCACAGTTCGGATTCCGGACAAAAGCTTCCAGTGAAGAAGGAGATATAAGTGTGAATGTAAAAGATGAAACAAAAGTTTTCGATTTTGCAATCGGTGTTGGATTGGCCTATGAAACGGAAATGGGACTTACTGCGGGATTCAGATATCTGATCAGTGCAACCAAAGCTATCGATCATGAAAAAAACAAGAACAGTGTATTTCAACTTACTTTAGGATGGATGTTCTAAAAAAAGAAAGAACATAGTTTTTAGAAAAAAGTATCAAAACTCAACAAGAGAAAATGGACTTTTAATTTGAAACTTGACATCTTTCACCGATTATAAAAAAGCCGTATCACTACTCGAAAAATAGAATTGATACGGCTTTTTACGTTTACCAGTTACAATCTAATAACTTTTCAAAGTGTTCATCTTAGAGCCTATCTAAATTTTCCAACAAAAAAATATTATCAGGTCATTTTTGTACTTTCTTCCGGTCTTTTTCCCCATTTTTTCTCGTCAGATAGCCCATAAAAATGATAAAATATCCTCGAAAGAATCTCTCAAAACTGACTCAAGTAAAATTTAAACAGACTCTTAATTTTGACACTTATTAATTTTTATAAAATGCGAAACGATAAAACCATCCGGTCTATTATACCAATATACAACATTTACTCTAACAAAATTAAAATAACTTAAGTAGAAAAATAGACCACAAAAACCCAAAAAAAGACAACTATATTCTTATTTTATTATATTATTTTTGTTGCATAATCAACTATGGGATATACAACCATATCGTTGCGGAGGCCATATCCCTGCCATAATTATAAATTATTTCCACTGGAGGCCTCCCGGTAAATAAAAACTTGATATATATGAAAAGATTTGTACTTGCATCTGTCATGTTATTTTTAGCTACCGCCTTTTCTTTTTCTCAAGAAATCGCATTCGGAGTAAAAGCGGGGTTATCTCTTTCGAACCTGACAAATAGTAGTTTGAACGTCCGTCCGGGACTCGTAATCGGAGGTTTCGCCAACATTCGTTTTAATGATTATGTTGCTTTGCAACCGGAACTACAATATGCCATGCAAGGAGGTAAATACGATGATCTGACAACTAAACTGGACTACATTCAAATTCCGGTTATGGTAAAAGGATATATGTGGAAAGGATTAAATATCGAAGCCGGTCCGCAATTCGGATTCCGCACGGTCGGTAAAGAAAAAATCAACGGTAAAAATTACAGCATAAAAGATGCCACGAATGTTTTTGATTTCGCAATCGGTGTAGGATTGGGATATGAAACCGAAATGGGACTTACAGCCGGTTTCCGGTATCTAATCAGTGCAACTGATGCCTTTGACGGCGCTGACGCTAAAAATAGCGTATTCCAGCTTACCTTAGGATGGAAATTCTAATATATTAAGATATCTATAAAAACAGGCCGGGAAAATCTGAAAATTTTCCCGGCCTGTTTTTATAATTAGAAAATTTAAATGAACTCTAAAAGCCTGTCTGATAATTAAAAATAGAAATCATATTTCTTTTTTTCGCTATATTTGTCAAATACAACATATACAATTAAAAGATTCATCCCAAATAAAAAGTTATGACACATAAACATTTTAAAATTATATTAGTAACATTATTATGTTTATGCGGAAAAGAAATTTCCGCAAAAAAAATCGAAGTACAATCACCCGATGGTAAACTGAAAGTAAATATTGAATTGAAAGACAAAATATATTACTCAATATATTCGGGAAAAGATCTGTTGTTGGACAATTGTTCATTATCAATGATACTGAACAATGAAGTGCTAGGAGAGCAACCGAAATTACAAGCCATGAAACGAGGCAAGATCGATGAAAGCATAAAGCGAGAGATTCCTCTGAAAAATGCAATTGTCGAGAACCACTGCAATACTTTATATCTGAAAATGAGGGGAAATTATGCCATTGAATTTCGTGTATTCAATAAAGGATTGGCCTACCGTTTTATTACAAACAAAAAGGGCGAGATTGAAATTATGGGAGAAAATTTCTCTATCCATTTCCCTGCAGATTATTTGGCTCATCTATCTCAGCCGGATGGTTTTAAAACATCATACGAATATCCATATACACATGTTCGAACTAAAGATTACAAGCATACAGACCGAATGAGTTATCTACCCGTACTTCTGGAGACAGATAAACAATACAAAATATTGATATCCGAGGCAGACTTGCAGGATTATCCTTGCATGTTTTTGCAAAGTACGGGAAATAACGGCATGCAATCTCTTTTCCCAAAGTGTCCGCTGGAGTTTGGTGAAGATGGTGACCGTAGTCTGAAAATACTAAAAGAGGCAAATTACATCGCCAAAACATCCGGTAAAAGAAATTTTCCATGGCGTTTCTTTGTAATCTCCGACAACGATAAAGATATTGTAGCCAATGAAATGGTCTATATCCTTTCTTCTCCTTGCGAACTGGAAGATTATAGCTGGATTAAGCCCGGGCAAGTAAGTTGGGAATGGTGGCATGACGCCCGTTTATACGGCGTCGATTTCCGTTCCGGTTACAATATGGATTCTTATAAATATTATATCGATTTCGCTTCGACATTCGGCATCCCCTACATCATTATGGACGAAGGCTGGGCAAAGAGTACCCGTGACCCGTTTACTCCGAATCCAACAATCGATTTGCAGGAATTAATTAAATACGGTCGAGAACGTAATGTAAAGATTGTATTGTGGTTGACTTGGCTGACTGTAGAAAACCACTTCGATTTGTTCAAGACTTTTGCCGATTGGGGTATTGCCGGTGTAAAGATCGACTTTATGGATCGAAGCGACCAATGGATGGTAAACTATTATGAGCGTGTAGCAAAAGAAGCTGCAAAACATAAATTATTCGTAGACTTTCATGGTTCGTTCAAACCCGCAGGATTAGAACGCAGATATCCGAATGTGCTTTCGTATGAAGGTGTGCTGGGTATGGAACAAGGAGGTAACTGTAAACCGGAAAACTCTATCTACCTTCCATTCATGCGTAATGCGGTAGGGCCCATGGATTTTACTCCCGGTTCTATGTTCTCCGCACAACCGGAAGATAACCGATCTACTCGTGCTAATGCAATGGGATCGGGAACACGAGCCTACCAAATGGCCTTGTTTATCGTATTTGAAAGCGGATTGCAAATGCTGGCCGATAATCCGGTATATTATTATCGTGAACGCCCTTGTACTGAATTTATAGCCAATGTACCCGTAGTTTGGGATGAAACAAGAGTATTGGATGCTAAAGTCGGAGAATATGTTGTTATTGCCCGTCGCAATAAAGATAAATGGTTCATCGGTGCTATCACCAACGACACAGGACGTACTATTGAAGTAAATCTGGACTTCCTCCCGGAAAATAAAAAACTGCACCTGACCTATTTTGAAGATGGCATCAACGCAGACCGTCAGGCAATGGACTATAAAAAGAAGGCAACAGAAGTGACAAATTCTACAAAGCTAACCATGAAATTGGTACGTAACGGCGGATGGACCGGCAGAATCGAATAGAAACTCTCAAAAAAACGATAGGACACCCCTTAATTAACGGATGTCCTATTATTTTTCTATATTAGCACGAATTTATATCAAACCATATCTCAATGCCTATCTGAATTTTTCAATAAAAATATTATCAAAAGAAAATTCTCTCCGATCCGTGCAAGATTCAAACAGGCTTCTAAAGGCTCTCTAAAATTCTTTTCAAAACTACTTGTGCCGATATTTCCCGATTGGCAGCCTCAGGAATAACAATCGATTGAGAACTCTCAATCACTTCATCGGTGACAATCATATTTCGTCTTACCGGCAAACAGTGCATAAAATATGCATTATTCGTTAAAGCCATTTTCTCTGCATCTACAGTCCAAGCCCGGTCGGTATTAATTACTTTTCCATAATTCGGATCGGTATAAGCCGACCAATTTTTGGCATAAATAAAATCCGCACCTTCGAATGCTTTACGCTGATCATATTCCACACGAGCCTTACCGACAAATTTAGGATCGAGTTCATATCCTTCAGGATGCGTAATTACAAAATCATAATCCGTCTCATTCATCCATTCGGCAAAAGAATTAGCAACTGCCTGAGGCAAAGACTTAGGATGCGGAGCCCATGTCAATACGACTTTGGGACGAGCCGTTTTTTTATACTCCTCTATTGTAATCAAATCGGCAAAACTTTGTAAAGGATGGCGAGTCGCCGCTTCCATACTGAACACCGGACGACCGGAATATTGTATGAACTGATTGATGATCTTTTCTTCATAATCATCTGCCTTGTTCTCGAAACGGGCAAAAGAACGTACACCGATCACATCACAATAACAACCGATCACAGGAATAGCTTCGAGCAAATGCTCGGTCTTATCACCGTCCATAACCACTCCCCGCTCGGTCTCGAGCTTCCATGCCCCCTGATTGATATCGAGCACCATCACATTCATACCCAAATTCATTGCAGCTTTTTGAGTACTCAAACGTGTGCGTAAACTGGAATTGAAAAATATCATTATCAGGGTCTTATTCTTACCCAACTCTTTATATCCGAAACGATTGGCTTTCACTTCGAAAGCTTCTTTCAGGGCAATATTCAAATCGCCCAAATCCTTTACATTGGTAAAATGTCTCATAAGTACGTTTTTAATAAATTCAGTCCGAGAACAAACCCCTACTACGCTTCAGTAATCATCGAGTTTGTCCGTCTCCCTGTATAATATATTTATAAGTCGTAATTTCCGGTAACGCCATAGGTCCTCTGGCGTGCAATTTTTGTGTACTGATTCCGATTTCCGCTCCGAAACCGAATTGACCGCCATCGGTAAAAGCTGTAGAAACATTCGTATATACACATGCTGCATCCACTTCTTTACAAAAACGCTGCATAGCTGCGTCATTCTCACTGACAATAGATTCGCTGTGTCTCGATGAATAGCGACAAATATGCTCCAAAGCTTCGTCAATGCCAGCGACCGTTTTTATTGCCATTTTATAGTCCAGAAACTCTGTTCCGAAAGATTCTTCATCAGCCGGTTGCAAAAGCTCTGCCGGGTATTTTCCCTGTAAAGCCGAATATGCTGCCGGATCAGCATATATAATCACCCGGCTTTTTTCTAATGGTGCGCATAATTCCGGTAAATCGGCGAGACGAGATGAATCTATCACAAGACAATCAAGAGCATTACATACACTCACCCTTCGGGTCTTGGCATTATTAATAATCGCAGCCCCTTTCTTCACATCTCCTGATGATTCGAAATAAGTATGACAAATGCCTGCTCCTGTTTCAATAACCGGAACGCGAGCATTATCCCGAACATAGTCGATCAGGCCTTTACTTCCCCGAGGAATAATTAAATCGACATAATCAACCGCTGTTAACAACTGCATTGTAGCCTCCCGGTCATTAGGGAGCAAATATACTGTATTTGAATCGATTCCAAACTTTATCAACACCTTGTTAATAACGTTTATAATTGCAGTATTAGAACACGCAGCATCCGATCCGCCTTTTAAAATACATGCATTCCCAGATTTCAGGCAAAGAGAGAAAACATCGAAACTGACATTCGGACGTGCTTCATATATAATACCGATCACACCGAACGGGACAGAAACTTTAGTAATCGTCATCCCATTAGGACGAGTCGTCTCACTCAGCACTTTTCCCAAAGGTGAAGGTAATTCCGCTACACGACGCATATCTGCGGCAATATCCGCAAGACGTTGTTCCGTCAACATCAGACGGTCATATTTCGGGTTATTTTTATCCATTTTCATTAGGTCCCGTGCATTTTCTGCTAAAATATATCCCGACTGAGCCTCTGCTTCATCGGCTACCGCACGCAAAACAGAGTTAATCGTAGCTTCATCCAACAGGTTCAACTTACGAGAAGCAGCCCTTACCGCCTCAAATACAGATTTCAGAGAAGTCATATATCACTTATTTATTGTAGACAAAAATAGTAAAAAAGCGATATTCTATGACAAAGAATATCGCTTTTATTCTCTATTTATCAGAAAAAGCTCAATATAATTATAACTATCGCATTATTGCACCGGTAAGATTTCAATCCAATAATCATCCGGATCGTGGATAAAATAGAGTCCCATATCCGTATTTTCATAACATATACATCCCATCTCCTTATGAAAACGACGGGCTTCATCGTAATCCCCCTCTACCCGAATACACAAATGACTCTCATTATCCCCCAGTTCATAAGCTTCTGTACGATCTCTTAGCCAAGTAAGTTCAAGTAAAAACGAAGAAAATCCATCTCCCAAATAAACTAAGATGAAAGAGCCGTCTTCGGCCTCTTTACGACGAATTTCTCTTAAACCCAGAGCTTTATTATAAAAAGCGATGCTTCTCTCGAGATCGATCACATTTATATTAAAATGATCAAAATGTCCCTTTATTACCATAATCTTCTTGTATTTATTTTATTATAAAATCATTTAATTGTAATCAAATTAGTTCGATAAAATTAAGAATCTATTTAAATTTTCCAATAAAAAAACTCAATAATCAGGCAATTCTACTGTTTCACCGGGGAAAGACCATCCGATAAATAAAGAACCGTTTTTCTCAGCAAACGAGCGAAATGCTGCAGCTTTTTCATACTGGTCATGAAAGTGCATCGGAGCAAAACAACCGACAGCAAAACGACAAACAAATTGTTCTGCCCCGAGCATATATTCCCGCCCTAAACGGGGATCTATCGGAAACATCACTAAATCGAAACGATTCGTAACTCTCGCTAATATCTCCAATTCATGCAGATAAGCAGCTTCATATTCCGCTGATTCCTCCATCGTCGATTCTTCTTTCCAATGCCAATTATTTAAATCTCCTGCATGAAAAATAAGTTTTCCCGCTACCTCTATTAAAAAAGAACATCCTACATCGGTAGAGCCGAAAGCCTGAATACAAAGCGTATTATCATGATACAATTCAGATGGAGAAAGATAGACAGCACCATCAAACCGAACATGTCGATCTTCCAATATATCCCGAGAAAATATATATTGAATATCCGGACGATGCTGTTTCCACTCTAAAATCTCCGGATTAAAATGATCTGAATGAGAGTGTGTAGATAAGACATATAATTTCCCTGCTCGATGCAATAAAGAATCATGAACTATACCGTCATTTTCACCGTCAGAATCTCTATAATAGTCGATTATTATCGTAAAATTCTCCCCTTCTATTGCAAAACCGCTATGATAAATATAGGTCAATCTCATACTTAAAAAGTTTATATTCAAAGATAACACTTTAGAAGAAAGAATAAATGCGTGATTTCACATAAAAAAAATTAATAAACAAATAATACGGAATGCCATTCAAGATACAAATTCATTATAATACAACTCTTTAAATCAGAATTAATATAAGCCTATTTTACCTCGTTTTAGTCATGATTTAACACAAAAATTAAGTGCACATATCGAATATTAAGCAATAAATAATCCTCAATAACGCATATTGATTAGCGTACAAAAATACTTTTGCAAGTGTTTCTTAATCATTTCTTAACCAATAATAATTATGACATGAAAAGTACAATTTGTAAAATTGCGATCAGCGTAATTTTGAGTTGCTTCATTTTATTTCCTCTTTCTGCGAAGCAACTTTTCGTATCTCCGGAAGGAGATGATTCTGCAGACGGATCATCATCCGGAAACGCATTTAAAACTCTGTCCAAAGCTGTAGATGCAGCGGAGGAAGGCGATGAAATCGTCCTTTTGGGAATTATAGACATAAGTCAAGAGCCTGCTGATAAAATTTATAACAGCGACGCTTATAATAAGAACAATCAAGGTGTCAAAATTCTGGATAAAGGATTAACAATCAGCGGTGACCCGAACCAAACCCGAACTAAAACCGGCTTTACGGGAAACAAAACGACAACATGCCTGCGACTGGACGGGCTGAATAAAAAAGTAACCATCCGAAATTTGACTATTAAAGAAGGAAATCCTACATCCGATAAAGGAGCCGGCTGTTTCATTCGGAATGCTAATGTGGAATTTGACAATGTTTCTTTCCAGAATAATCAAAACTACGGTAAAGTTTATGATGATTCCCACAAATTCGGAGGAGCTATTTTTATGACAGCTACCGATTTGGAAAAATACGAAGTTACCGTTCGCAATTGTCTGTTTATGGGTAACAGCAACAAAGACGGGGGATGCATCGCTTCTCAAGGAGGTAAATTAAGGGTGTATAACACCTCGTTTGTAAGCAACGATTGCAGTGATGTAAGCGGATCGGAAGGAGCATTCTTCGGGACTGAACCGCAAGAAGCCGTAGATGTATATTTTAGAGATGTTAAAGTCGTTTCTAATTATGTTTCGAATCGTGGCGGTGCTATATATATGAAGCATCGTACCGACAAAAAGAACCTAAAAATGGTATTCGAAAATACTACTTTCAATCTTAACAAAGCCAATGGAGATAACGGAGGCGTACTGTTTTTTGAAAACGACAGAGCCAATACGACCGATGAGATACTCTTTGTAAATTGTACCATGTACGGAAACTATTGTAAACAAAAAGGAGGCGTGTTTTACTTAGGTAAAGGTATGGAAAACTCTACATTCGATGTGGTAAACTGTACGATGACCTATAATACCACCACCGGAAATGAAGGTAACGGCGGTGCTGTTTATATCATGAACGACTGCAAAAAACTGACGAAACGTTTCTACAATTGTATCATAGAAAACAACAAATCGGGCGATGTTACCAATATGGTAAATTCGGACTTTATGGTTCAATACCCGAACATAGAACAATCCGAATTAGAGATACAAAACTCATTTATAGGGCATGACAGTTACGACAACATGCAAAAAAGAACTGCTGAAGGAACAGACTTTACCAAAAACAACTATTTCGACTATTTTGCTAACAGCGGTTCTCTATCCGGTCTTTCCTCCTATTTCGATTACTATGCTGAAGAATGCTTTGCCATACCTTTGGATTCGAAAATATCGGATAAAGCAATGAACTACGGTAATGCCCAATACTTACAAGCCCTGAATATCAATACCGACCAAGTCGGAAAGATCCGGCCTTTTGCCAATGGTAAATGTTATGCAGGCTCTTGCGAAGCTACCGAAGAAGAACTCGACTATGACATATATGCTTTGGCTGTAGAAAAAACAGAAATAGAATCAGACCAAGAAGATGCAACGGTAAAAGCTTACTACACAAACAACGGTTTGGTCGTAGAATCTACACAAACAATCGAAAAAGCCGAGATTTATAACTTGTCCGGAAAATTGATCGCATCGGAGAAATTGGCAGGACAAAATACTCGGGAAGAAATTTATGTAAACAATCTGAACCCGGATATTTACATTATTCGTATAGTATCAGGCGGAAAAACATATTCCCAGAAAATCATGATCCGATAACGGTTTATATGAGAGATTTCAGCTAAAATAATATTCACACATTTATAACAAACCATGAAACATTTAAAAAACAGAAAAACAGAAAGTGCCGGTGCATATCACCATCCGGTTCTCAGATTCGCACTGTTTCTGTTGATCGCATTTTTATCGTTCGGAACAACTTTTGCACAAAATTCAACGATAAAGGTCAATGGTACGGTTGTCGATAAAAACGGTGACGTGATCATAGGCGCCAATATATCCGTAGTCGGAGGTACAGCAAGCACCGTTACCAATATAGAAGGAAAATTCAGCATTCAGGTCAAAGAAAATTCTTTGATACGAGTTTCTTTTATCGGATATAAAGCACAAAATGTCCGTATAGACAAAAATAAAAAGGACATTAAAGTAACACTTGCCGAAGACACGAAAAAATTGGATGAAGTCGTTGTCACCGCTTTAGGAATAAGCCGGGATGCTAAATCTTTAGGATATGCCCGCCAATCTATCGACATCGGTACGACAACAGAAGTCCGGGATGCAAACTTGCTGAACATGCTGTCCGGAAAAGTATCCGGCGTGCAATTTATTTCGGCCGGCGGACCGACATCTTCAACACGTGTCGTTATTCGTGGAAATAACTCTCTTACCGGGAACAATCAGCCGCTATATGTCATAGACGGTATTCCTATTATGAACGAAATGGGAGAAGTCGATGACATGGATTACGGTAACGCCGCAAACAACATCAATCCCGATGATATCGAAAGCATCGAAGTATTGAAAGGCGCTAATGCAGCCGCCTTATATGGATCGGACGGTGCAAACGGAGTTATTCTGATCACGACAAAAAAAGCTTCTCGCAAAGCCGGACTCGGTGTTTCGTATGGGTTTAACATGATGTTCAACACATTATATCAATACCCGATGTACCAGAATGTTTACGGAAGCGGTAACTCCGGACAACTACATACGGGAATCAACACATACGATAAAAGCTGGTATGATCCTTCATTACCCTACGGAATGGCAAACCTTACGACCGATTACTCGCAATTATGTTTCGGTATGCCGATGCTGGGATTTGATGTAATCGGACGCAACGGACAAGTAAAAAAATATGTCCCCGGAGACAATAATATCAGCGGACTCTATCAAACCGGTTATATGATGACCAACAGCGTATCGATCGATAAAGTTGCAGAAATTGCATCTATCCGTTTCTCTTATACCAATACCCACGGGAACGATATATTGGAAGGATTTAACGAACGAGACAGACACGCTTTCAACCTACGCACTACGATGAAACTAAAAAAATGGTTAAGTATCGACGTCAATACCCGTTATACGATAGACAATGTGGATAATCGCGCATTCCGTAATAATTCAAACCGAAACCCGATTTACATGCTGACCCAAGTTCCTCGTGACGCATCGTACGAAGAATTATCCGATTATAAAAATCCGGACGGTACGCCTCACTCTTTCAGAGGATTCCAAAATCCGTATTGGTCGATGCACGAAACCTCGAATGCAGATACCAAACAATGGTTCTTCGGTGATATTACATTGAATTTCGATCTTTACAAAGGATTAAGACTCAGATTACGGGGAGCAACGGATATACAGACCGGATCGGGATGGACATTCTCCAACTACAACTCTCCGTTTGATGTCGACGGACAATACGACGAATTTCAGGAAAATTCATATAACAACAACTACGAAGCCTTGTTGATGTATAACAAACGAATTAAAAAGTTCAGCATCAATGCCAATTTCGGAGGTTCGGTGCGTACGCAACAAAGCAAAAAGATCCAAGACCGGGTAGATGCACTGATGCAACCTGACGTAAAGAGCCTCGAAAACAATGCCGCTCAAATAAAAGCGACTACAGGATATAACAAAAAAACAAAAGAATCGGTATTCGCTACTGCCAGCTTCGGATATGGGGACTTTATCTATTTGGACGTAACCGGACGCAACGACTGGTCCTCCGCTTTAGGTCGCGGCAATTGGTCTTATTTTTATCCATCCGGAAGTATCAGCTTTGTATTCAGTGAATTACTAAAAAACACAGCTATCAACAAAGTGTTATCATTCGGTAAAATCCGAGGTTCTATTGCAAAAGTGGGTAATGATACCGGATTCGACATGTTATATAGCAGTTACAGCTATAAAGGTTCTTATCTGGACATGTCTTGGTTCGAACGCGATAATCTGGAAAAAAATCCGAATATAAAGCCGGAAACGACTCGTTCATGGGAAGTCGGAGCTGACCTCCGTTTCTTCAAAAATCGTTTGAATATAGATGTTACTTATTATGATAAATCTACTTTCGACCAAATCGTACGGGCAGATGTCACTGCAGCACGTGGAGCTAATCAACTGATGTTCAATGCCGGAGAAATACGGAACTGGGGAACAGAACTCACAGTGACCGGAACACCGGTAAGAACAAAAGATTTCGAATGGACAACATCTCTTAACTGGTCGAAAAATAATTCGGAAGTCGTATCGCTCATCGACGGAGTAAGCCGTTATATGTTGACCTCATGGAACGGACTGAACGGCGTACAAGTATATGCCGAAGTCGGTAAACCTTACGGACAAATGTATGGTACCGATCCGGTAAGAAATGAGCAAGGCCAGTTCCTTGTAAATGCAGAAGGCCGTTATGCTCAAGAGGTCGATCACTATTTCGGCTCGGTATCTCCCGACTGGATCGGAGGATGGAGTAATAAATTCAGATGGAGAGACTTAGACTTCGGATTCCACTTCGACTTCAAAAAAGGCGGTAAAGTTTGGTCTTATTCGGGATATGAAGGATCTCGTAACGGACTCACGGTACAATCTTTGGACGGTCGTGAAGAATATCTTTACAGTAATCTGATTGTCGGAGAAAATACAGAAGAACGCCGGGGCTTTTTGCAACCGCAATACACAAACAAGGCCAATACCGACTACGCAGCCAACTATGTCCCGTATATAGATGCATCACGTCCCAAAGGCGTATATGCTCCCAATCGGGTGTACAATGAAAGTGTAGCATTCTGGGCCGGCCAACCGTGCAATATAGCCTACGAACCGCAAAACTACTGGCAAGGAGAATCTTCCAGACAACTAAGCAGATATGTATATGACGCTTCTTACATCAAATTGCGTGAAGTAAGTATCGGATATAATCTGCCGAAAAAATTCTTGAGAAAAACCCCGTTCAAATCGGCACGTATAGCAGCAGTCGGGCGTAACCTGGCAATCATACTCCAAAATACGCCGAGAGGACTCGACCCGGAAGCTACAAGTACGACAAGCAACGGACAAGGTCTTGAAATGGGTTTTGCCCTGCCTTCGGCAAATTATGGTTTTGACCTGAAAGTATCATTCTAAACAAACACATTTATGAAAAAAACAATAATATCTATCTGTACAGCCATCGCATTGGGCACTGCGGTTTCCTGCACCGATAACTTCGAAGATATAAATATCAATCCCAATAAAATATACGAAGCGAATATGGAAAGTATCTTTCCGGGATCGGTATATAAGACAATCAATGCCATGGCAGAGCTCAATTATAACCAAATGTGCTGGTGGGCACGTTATTCCGGACATTTCGGAGGCTCTGTCGATATGAATGAAAGTACATCGGATTCTTTTTACAAAAAATTTTATGTCGAAATCATCCGTGATCTTGAATTGAGCGAACGTCAATATGACGGCATTCCGGGCTATGAAAACCGAGTCGCTATAGTCAGGACATGGAAAGCTTACATTTACTCGATCGTCGTATCTATGTACGGAGGCATGCCCTTGTCGGATGCCATGATTTTCGATCCGAACAAATTCCTCGTAAAACATGATACAGAAGAAGATATGTACCGGCAAATTCTGGATATGCTGAAAAAAGCATCCGAAAGTTTTAATCCCGATGCAAGTTCTGATGTTCTGAAAAAAGATCCGATATTCAGATCCGGCTCTGGAACAACCAGTGACATCATCAAATGGCGTAAGTTTGCCAATACTCTTCGTCTGGAAGTAGCTATGCGTGCAACCAATATTGCACCCGGTCTGGCAGAACAACACGCTCGGGAATGTATGGAACATGAAGACTGGATTATTGCTTCTTTAGACGATATGGTTGCTCCGGCATGGGGTAGTGACGTTTCGAATGACGTGTCTTACTACTACAACCGTTTTTTGAAAAAAATACCGACAGAAGGATTCCGTGAAAGCGACTACCCTCGTATAAACGAATATTTTTTCATTTATTTGAGATCATATAACGATCCTCGGTTAGAAGCATTCGTAGATCCGACAGAAACACTGAATCAATATACCGTAAGCGATACAATAAGCCGTCCCAATCCATACGAACCGGGATTTAGGGATTCTATCGCCGTAACTTATCGTATTCCACACCTGCCGAGTCCCGAACGGAGCGGAATTTTACCTCGCGGGTGGGAAGTTGCAATCGATCCGAACTCACCGAACGGTACGACAAAATATGAATCGCCTTATACCGGTATATTGGCAACTCAATGGTCTTTGATCAACTATGACTTCATCAAACCGGATGCGAAACATATCATCATGAACTGGGCAGATGCCTGTTTCCTAAAAGCCGAAGCTGCTTTACGGTACGGAATAGGATCTAAATCGGCAGAAGGTTATTATTACGAAGGAATAGAAGCCTCTTTTGCTCAATACGGATTAACAAGTGCGGTAAAAGAATATAAAGAACAAAACGGTATCAAATGGAACACGAACGGAAAAGGATTGACCGACTTCCGCTGTCTCTATCATGCAGATATTAACGGAGAAGGAGATTTTGATAATCACTTGGAACAAATTATCAAACAACGTTATATAGCCGACTACTTCAACGGATATTCGGCATGGTGTCTCGAACGTCGTACCCGAGTATTGAAATTTCCTCCGTTTTTCTGTAACAGCACGACAGAAGGAAGTAACGGAACATACGACTTTATCCCTGAAAGATATGTGTATCCTTTGTCTGAAATAACAAATAACACTGCCGCCTATTGGAATGCCGTTTCAGACCTATTGACACAAAGTCCGTATCCGATAAACAACATACGCAAAGGAGACAACCTTCAAACTCATTTGAAAATGTCTTTGGTTAATCCTTTACTGGAAAATGCTGATGCCAACTATATGAACCGGACTATTGCCTACAGTAGCCGGCATTTACAAAAATGGTACGGCAATACAGAAGAAGAATTTATCAAAAACGTCCAAAAAATATATCCGGATGTAACCAGTAGCAAATTATTGCGCAAATATATCGGTTACAAAGCGACAGTTATCAGTACTTACGAACCTAAATAATAGACTTTGTTATGAGAACTTACATAAATCATACTTTAAAATTGGTAATGGGATTAGGGTTAATAGCCGGATTGTCCGGTTGTGACAAAGACCGAGGACCTTCGGTCGAAGATCATTTCCTGAACTATGAGATCCCGAATGTCGAACTAACGGCAGACTGCCCGGTAGGAGCATTTTATTATCAAAGAGGAAATTTGGATGACGGTAAATTAGCCCGTTTAGCCCAACCTTGGGATCAATCGAAAGGGCAACTCGGTGCAAACGTGAGACCGATACTGACAGAACAAATGAATTTCGATGTTAAAAAACCCGAATCGGTAGAGCTATACCAACAACAAGTAGATTGGGCGATACAAGGTAGAATCGACTTCTTTATATTGCCGGCTATACAAATCGACCTTAAAACATTTCTGAATAGCGGAAATGTGACAATGACCGATGTTCTCGGAGGTAAAAAAGGCGCTGAATATACCGATGACGATACAGGAGAGACAATCACCGGAAATCCGGTACAATTACAGCGTGAAAACGGAAGGTTGAGATATGCAATTTCCATCAACCCCAATAATATTACCAATGGATTGAGTAATAGCAAACTAATCGAAGATATGCCGGATGAAACAATCAGTACGGGAGAAAAAATGTCACGGACAGACATTATGTGTAAAGCTTTTGAACAAATAGCCGTAAATTATTTCGGAGATGACAACTACTATCATATAAACGGGAGACCTCTGGTAGTCATCTTTAATCCGCACAAAATTTATACGAAAGATTCGAAAGCTCTTTATGATAAATTGCGTACAGCAGTTCGTGAAGCTTGTGGAAAAGAAATATTTATAGTAGCACAGCAAGATGCTTGGGCGCCTACCGGACGCTTCGAGGTTTTCCATTGTGCTGGAAAAGTCGATGCGATTACCACAAAGAGCATGTATGATCAGAATAATTTTAACCGTGCTTACATGTATCCTCAAATGATCGATCAGAATTGGAAATATAACCAAGAGTTTGCTGCGTCACATTTCCAGATCGATTTTATACCGACGATCAGCCCGTCCCGTAATGCTTACATAAATATGGGTAACCAATATAACCAACCGATAGTGGATAAAAATCCCGACACCTTCCGAACGATGTGTAACGTTGCAAAAAGACATTTGGGCGGTACTCGGATCGTATTCCTCGAATCTTTCAATGATTGGGCGTACTATTCAGCAATAGAACCTACCGATCCGGAATACGGAAATGGTTATGGAATGACCTATCTCGATATATTAAGAGAACAATTTAAACTCTGATCCTAAATTAAATATCATCATTTCGAATAGTTTATTGTATTTCTTAAAATGAAAAAAACAGGAAGGTAAAATGAAATTACTTTCCTGTTTTTTTATTAATTAAAATCTTTTTCTTTTAGAGTCGGTCGCTCGAAGCATATTCGAAAGTTTCTTTCGAGAACGTTTTTCTGCCTTTACGAAAAGGATCGCGGGCTACCTGACGGATGAAATCGGGAAAATAGATTGAAAAAAAACGCAAAAATGACCTGACAATATTCTCTGCATCGGAAAATGCAGACAGATTTCTACATCATACCAGATATTTTCTATAAAAAAAGAATATTCTCTTAAATCCTGGCCATAACCGACAGCTCACAAAGAAAGATAAAATTCTGTATATAAAAAAGCGTGCTACCAAAGCCGAATATAAACTTTTGGTAGCACACTTTTTTAATTATTTAATTCACACAAAATCGCAATTCTCAGAATAAATATGCAACGGAAATCTGCCATTTCTTATTTTTCGTGTCAAATGTGTCTCCATCAAAAAGAGTTCCTATCGCATTCGCCACATTTCCGTCTTTTATGTCTTCACGAGCAGAACTTGTCAAAGGAAGATTATAATTAAACCCTACTTGTAAATGTTTCACAAGAATAATACCTGCTCCGAAATTCAAACCGACATTTGCAGCTTTTCTCTTAATACTGGCTTTATCTCCTTGAACCGTACTCACTGCAATATCGGCCAAATCAGAACCAATATTATCGCTTTTCAGATTAAATGAAAAATCCGGACCTGCAGCAAGATAAATCCCGATAAGTTTAAGCAGACTATGCGACCATTTCAAATTTACCGGAATATCCAACTCATGTTGTTTATTGGTAACTCCGATGTTTGTTGTTTCATTGATAAATTTCATTTTAGTTTGAGAATAAAGCAAAGAGCCATCTACTCCTAAACCAAAAACAGGAAATTTAAATTCAATCATCGGCCCGACAAAGAAACCGGAAAGATTATCGACTTTCACGTCTTTTAACCCCTTAAAGCTTGCATCTGAAAGATTCGCTCCAATTTTCAATCCCCAATTCAATTGGGCTTGAGCTTGTGATACCATACAAAAACATACTATCACAAAAAACATTTTAATAAGATTCTTCATTGCTCAATCTTTTTTATCGATTATTATATTTACAAAGATATAATTTTAATTAAGAACCTGTTGAAATTTTCCAATAAAGCAATCTTATCAAACATTTTCTAAGTTTTCGTTCAAGGTGTTTTTCCATTTTCATTCGCCAGATAACCCACTATCCTCCTTATAAAAATAGACAAACACCTTCAAAAGGAATTTTCAAAACAGACTCTCCCATCAAATAAGCTCCCTGCAATATCAATAAAACAATTTAAAAGAACAATCCGATTTCAACAGAAAACAGCTTTTCTATTTATTTAACAAGAATAACCATGTCAGGAATCTCAATGGCAAGCACAAATCCTTTCCATATAAGCTCCCGATTTTCCTCTTTTTATAGACATACAACTACTTACTCCTAAAGACTTCCCTATCCGCTTTTTCTTCAACTTTTATTATTATACTTATTATCAAACACTTGTATAAAATACAAAAAAAATAGGAACTTGAAAATAAAGAAAAACTATTGCGAATTCAAAAAAAACATCTTATCTTTGCACCGCAATCAGAAAAAGATGGCGAGATAGCTCAGTTGGTTAGAGCGCATGATTCATAATCATGAGGTCCCGGGATCATGCCCCGGTCTCGCTACGAAAAGCAATGAAAATTTTTTCATTGCTTTTTTTATTTTCGTCTGATATCTCTCTATCTATTCATTGACAATATAAAATATTGTACTTATCTTTACAAAAGATAAAATTCTACTAAAGCTAAAAAACGATGAAACATCTTTTAAATTTCATGGTTGTTTTAAGTACAATTATTTTAACAGCATGTAATAATACCAATATCGAAGGATCTTGGGTAGAACTTATTCCCGGAATGCCTGACATAAAACAGGGTTTTACTCTTAGAGCAAACGGGAATGCATCTTCTATCAATATGAAATCATTACTATATGAGAAATGGGAACATAAGAATAACCTATTAATTCTTTCCGGAAAGAGCATCGGTAACCATCAGACATTATCTTTTACCGATACTTTAACTATCGAAAAACTAACCCAAGATAGTCTGATTCTCAAAAAAGGAAAACTTATTTTAAGATATGCGAAAACAGAAGAAGCAGATACTGAAAAAATCATTCCGGCTTCAATAATTACTCCGGCTAAAAAAACGTTTCCCGTAAAAGGGCAATTAATTATTGGGCATGAAGTACGCTCCTTTACGGCAGAAGGAGATTCTTGCTCTTATTGGATTATTGACCAAACAAAAGAACTCATACAAAAATACGACAAAATAACAAAAGGCACTAAAAACGGGACTCCGGTATATGTAGAATTAGACGTAATAGATATGGGTAAAACTGATGAAGGTTTTGCCGCTGACTACGAAGGGGTTTATTCCGTAACTAAAATAAAAAAAATCACCAATTATTAATTGGATCAATACCGATATTACAAACACGGAAAGGAAAAAAACGATCTCTTTTTTTATTAACTTTACTAAAAACAATAATAACAAATAAACCGAATATCTTCTCCCAATCTCATTTGATAACTATTCTAGTCCAAACGTCCATGTTCTCCATAGTCTGTAGAACATAAATCATTGTTAGGAAATTTTCCATAAAAATCGAAATCTCAGAATTTTCGACATACAGATATTACTTTCAATCCGATACAGAAATAAATTGGGAAAGAAATACTACCTTTCACGAACAAGAGCATTTATAAGTCCATATATACAAATCCTTTATCGGGAAATTTAAACAGTTTTTTTAATTCAATCACAACATTTTTTCAATCCGAACCGGTATAATTTATCTATCTTTACAGCATGACTTCAAAAAATATATTATTCGAGCGCTTGAACAACAAGTTGGGAATAACAACACTCAACGAAATGCAATTGGCAACTCTAAGATATAGTGAAAAAGAAAAAGATATTATTCTTATTTCACCTACCGGATCAGGCAAAACAATAGCTTTTCTTCTACCCGTTTTACAAGGATTAGATCCGCTATGTAAAGAAATACAAGCGTTAATCCTTGTCCCCTCACGGGAATTAGCAATGCAAATAAATTCGATAAGCCATTCCATTTCATCCGGATATAAAATAAATTGCTGTTATGGTGGACAACCGATAAAATCTGAAATAAAATCACTACAACAAAATCCGGCTATACTTATAGGTACTCCGGGAAGAATCTTAGATCATATCGATCACGGCAGAATAAATGTGAGTTCGGTAAAAGTACTTGTCTTAGACGAATTCGATAAATGTCTTGAATTAGGATTTCAAGAACAGATGGAAGCAATTATCAAACACATCTCCGGTATTTGTAAACGCATCCTCACATCCGCAACAGAAGGGGAAATCCCTGAGTTTACAGGATTAAAAACTCCTGAAAAGATATATTTCGAGAAAAAAGAATCTGATAAAAGATTAAGCCTGTATTCGGTCATATCTCCCGAACCGGATAAATTAAAAAGTCTCGAAACGTTACTTCGAAACTTGTCTCCCGGTCCGGTACTTATATTCTGCAATCACAGGGAAAGTACCGAAAGGATCGGTAGTTTTTTATCAGAGCAACATATCTTTAACGAAGTTTTTCACGGCGGAATGGAACAAACCCGAAGAGAAAAAGCCCTATGTCGATTCAAAAACGGCAGTTCAAACATATTCATATCGACAGATCTGGCTTCGCGAGGACTGGATATTCCGGAAATAAAGCACGTTATACATTATCATCTACCGATTAACGAAGAAACGTTTATACACCGAAATGGTAGAACTGCCCGTATGTTTGCCGAAGGAAATGCTTACTTACTAATAAACTCCGCTGAGAATATCCCAGAATATATTCAGAAAAAACAACCGGAAAGATTTAATCTATCCGTTAATATAGACCGATTGGAATTACCACCCATGAATACCCTTTATATCGGAAAAGGGAAAAAAGAAAAATTAAATAAAGTCGACATTGTCGGTTTCTTAATACAGAAAGGAGAATTATATAAAGAAGATATAGGCATGATCGATATAAAAGATCATTATTCTTACGTCGCCATCAATAGAAAAAAAATAAACCGTACTCTCAGACTAATTCGAAAAGAAAAAATAAAAAATATGAAGTCAAAATATGAGATAGCCCGATAGACTTTACCGGGCTATCCGCATTACCGTTTTAATAAACAAATGCTACGTTATCAACCCAAAATTTACTTCCTACCGAACCGATATATGCCCCTTGATCATTTGCAGAGAAACGTAGCATGACATGTGTGACTTCTTCATCAGCCTTTCCCCAGCCCAATTCTTGAATAGGAACAATTTTCCCTTTACTATTCCGAGTATAACGGGGATCATCCGAAGGTACCAATCCCATATAACTCTGATAGTCGCTTCTCTTAGTAATATCTCCATACCATACCGGGATCTGGTAATTATTTACCCAATCCTGTGTATTACCTGATAATTTTCGATAAGCCGTACCTACACGACGAGCATAAATATTTCCATCTTCATCTTCCCACTGATGCAATAGATAAAGGCAAACTTCAGCCTTATCTCGTCCCGGGACATTCACTGCCTTACCAAATCCCGTAGCTTTTACCATCTGAGTCTCCATATGTAATTTATAGTCAAATTGTAAAGCTTTAGGTTTCTTTGTAAAAGGAATCCCCTGATCAAGTTTACTCTGAGGATTACTCGTATTTTTTATAGGTTCATCCATTCCTCCTAAGAAAATAGAACCGGGAGCCACGACCACAATATTCACCAATCCGATTACTTTACAAGTCTCTTTTCGTATTTCAAGACGAGCACAATACCCGTTTCCTCGCTTTTCGGGAAACACGCTCGTACTGGTTTTGACAATTCCGGCAGGACTAGCCATGACACTCGATGTAGCCCAAGGAGATTGTGCATGACGCCGATAAGGCTTATTCCCTTCAATCGTCATTGTCGGAGCTATTTCATAAATATAACGAGTATGTCCACCTAATAATGCAGACTCTTTAAGTACTCTCGTTGTCCAATGATCCATATCTCCAAAAGGAATCATCTCAACCTTCTGAGCGTTACAAATCCACCCGGCAAAAATGAAATATATTCCGATCAATAAAAATACTTTTTTCATAATTCACTTTTAATCCATATCATTTAAAAACGCAAATATATCAAGAATTAAAATAACGAATTCAACATTCATATATTTTAGATTTATCTTAATAAGAATAGAACACATTTACCGTTATTTAGACCAATCGTTCGATTCGATTTCATCTGAAATCGCTGTTCCATCCATTTTAGAAACATCCTTTTTTACAAAGAAAGCGCTGACCTCATATAACATATAAATAGGAAGAAATACGACCATTAATGTAAACGGATCTCCCGAAGGAGTAATAACAGCAGCAAGCACCAATAGACCTACAACTGCATAACGACGATATTTAGAAAAAAAAGATCGCGTCAGTAATCCTATTCCTGAAAGCATCCAACACAATAACGGCAATTCAAAAACAATCCCCATAATAAAAATCATCATCAGAAAATTATTCATATAAGAGTCGAGAGAAATTTGATTGGGGACTATCTCACTAACCTGATAACCTGCTAAGAAACGTAATGTCAGCGGAAAAACAAGCAAATATCCGACTGCAACACCGATAAAGAACATCAAATTGCCTATAATAAAAGCAAACCTCGCATTCTTTTTTTCTCGTTCATACAGCCCCGGACTGACAAAACTCCACAACTGATATATAATATACGGAAAGGCAAATACAATCGCAAGCCAAAATGAAGTACTCATATGGATAAAAAACTGCGAAGCCAACTGTATATTGATTAGATTTACATGAAAATCATCTCCGCAAAAATCAGGTAATACCGACAGATATTCGCTTATAGAAGAAAGATATGTACTCAGATTACATATAGAGCGATACAAAACAAAATCAGAAAAACAAGGAGCCAA
The DNA here is from genome assembly GCF_982245605.1 of Coprobacter fastidiosus. Taxonomy (NCBI): domain Bacteria; kingdom Pseudomonadati; phylum Bacteroidota; class Bacteroidia; order Bacteroidales; family Barnesiellaceae; genus Coprobacter; species Coprobacter fastidiosus. The sequence continues at coordinate 30,635 of NZ_CEVCIF010000041.1, forward strand.
AATAATAGAATCAAAAATATCGGTCATAAAAACAAAAAAAACAACGGCCAATACAACGACTGCTCCGAGCGATCGAAATATAACGCCGCGCAATGCCTCTAAATGATCCCAAAAGCTCATTTCTTCCATAAATAACTAAAAAAGCAAATTATAAATCAGATAAGCAAAAATAAAACGGATACAAAAAAGCGAGTAAAATATTAACTCTATGCCTGCTCTCAGAAAAAGAAAAATCTTCACATAAACTATTTTTTATCAGAATTAGAGTCTGCCGCATCTGAATTAATCTGATCTTCAACATCTTTCAAACCGTCTTTAAAATTACGGACACCTTTCCCCAAACCTTTCATCAATTCCGGTATTTTCTTACCACCAAATAATAATAAAACGACTAAAGCAATAAGAACAATCTCTCCTGCACCCAAATTTAAAAACAAAAGCGTATTCATATTTATATCATTTTTTAATTTCAGCTAAAGACAAATGTATGAAATATATTTATTATATAACAGAATAGGATTAAAAAATGATTACCTTTGCATCTGTTTTTTAGATTAATAACCATCAGAAAATAAAAAATAGAAATGAAAGCATTTGTATTTCCTGGACAAGGCGCCCAATTCGTAGGAATGGGCAAAGAGTTGTATGAAACTAACTCCGAAGCTAAAGCCTTGTTTGAAAAAGCTAATGAAATTTTAGGATTCAGAATTACCGACTTGATGTTTAACGGAACTGACGAAGATCTTCGTCAAACCAAAGTTACACAGCCGGCAATTTTTTTACACTCGGTAATTCTTGCAAAAACGATGGGTAACAAATTCTGTCCCGATATGGTGGCAGGACATTCTCTTGGAGAATTTTCAGCGTTAGTATCTGCCGGAGCTTTATCTTTCGAAGACGGTGTACGTCTTGTTTCCGCTCGTGCTCAGGCTATGCAAAAAGCATGTGAAAAAACGCCTTCTACCATGGCTGCAGTATTAGCTTTGCCTGACGAAAAAGTAGAAGAAATATGTGCCTCCGTAACAGAAGGAGTCGTTGTTCCAGCTAATTACAATTGTCCTGGGCAAATCGTTATCTCAGGTGATGAGGCCGGTATCGACGCTGCATGCGAGAAAATGCTTGCTGCCGGAGCAAAACGTGCTTTAAAATTGAAAGTCGGAGGAGCTTTCCACTCTCCGATTATGGAGCCTGCTCGTGCAGAATTAGCTGAAGCTATCCATAAAGCACAATTCTTTGCACCCAAATGTCCGGTTTATCAAAATGTAAATGCAAAAGCAGAAACCAATCCTGAAATAATAAAAGAAAACCTGATTGCACAATTAACAGCACCTGTACGCTGGACGCAAACAGTAATTAATATGATTGCCGACGGAGCAACAGATTTTACCGAAGTCGGACCTGGTAGCGTATTACAAGGTTTGGTAAAGAAAATAAATAAAGAAGTAACGACTCAAGGCATACAATAAAAATTACGTCATTACATCATAAAACCTCTTTTATTATCCAAGTGATAAAAAAGAGGTTTATTTTATATTTCAATATCATAAAAACTTTCTCAAAATGAAAAAAACAATACTTTTAATAATAGCTTTAATTACAGGTATTTATTCTGCAAACGCTCAATACAAAAAAGGCGATATAGAACTGGGAGGTAAAATATCCTACAAAGTAACCGACGGATTTCATCAATTTGCCATATCTCCAGAGGCAGAATTCTTTCTAAATGAGCATTGGGCTATCAATACCGGTATAAGTTTATTTGGGAATAATCATAAAACACGTTTCGGAATTTCTGCAGGAGTAAACTATTATCTACCGATAACTCAAAAATTATATTTTGCTCCCCGAGGAGGTTTCGATGTTGAATTTACTGAATCAAACTGGGCGATTTGTATAAAACCGAATTTAGTATATGAACTGACAGAGCATATAGCCATGAGCTTAGGAATCGGTTACATCGGCGTTGGTCAATTTGACGACAATAACAATACCTCATTCAGGATCGGAATATGTGATAATTTAGCATGGGGAATTGCTTATAAATTCTAAAAGTAACAAGTCCCAAAGAGTAGCATAAAAAGACAAAAAAATGCTTTTCATGCTACTTTTTTTACACCACAAAATTTATTTACACAATCATAAAAATAACAAACAAAAAGATAATCTGTCAAATTCTATCATTTACTCTTTAATAGACTCATTAATAGAGAGACAATAATAATAATAATAATTAATCGTTTTTGTTTATTTAGCCTGAACAGCCGTTTACTTTACAAACGGCTCTTTTTTTATTTTACAGGACAATAGGGAAAGCATACCGTCATTTCTCATTGCCGAAGGGGCGGCTCTCCGGAGTGCATATCATTCATCAACATCAAACTTATATTCATTTTATCTTCGTATCCTCGGTCCGGGCAAGAAGCATCGGGAGGGGGGGATAAAAAAAAGGGGGGAGACGATCTTTTCTCGTCTCCCCTTCCTCTCTAAAATCGGCGGCTACCTACTCTCCCACTTTTACGCAGTACCATCGGCGTGGT
>NZ_CEVCIF010000042.1:0-32613 GCF_982245605.1 Coprobacter fastidiosus
ATCGCAAAAAAACTGTCGTGTCATGAGAGGATAAAAGAGTTGCGGAAATGAGGATCGAAGATATTTGTTTAAAATAAAGATTTTTCACCGGATAAACATAGATTCATGAAACATCCTCGATTAAGTTTGCCTCAGATATGGAACATGAGTTTCGGATTTTTAGGAATACAATTCGGATTTGCTTTACAAAATGCAAATGCGAGTCGTATTTTACAAACATTCGGGGCTAATGTAGAACATCTTTCTTGGTTTTGGTTAGCAGCCCCGCTGACCGGAATGATTATACAACCGATTATAGGTTATTATTCTGATCGTACGTGGACTCGATTAGGGAGAAGAAAACCTTACTTTTTAGCCGGAGCAATCCTAACATCTGTAGCTCTTGTTTTCATGCCAAATTCAGGATCTTTATCCGGTCTCATTCCTCCGATGTTTATCGGTGCGGGTATGCTAATGATTATGGATGCTTCTATCAACGTAGCGATGGAACCGTTCAGGGCTTTAGTGGCAGATCTACTGCCTTCTGAACAACGTACACTCGGATTCTCAATTCAGACATTTTTAATAGGTGTCGGAGCTGTCGTTGCGTCATGGTTTCCTTATATTCTTGCAAACTGGTTAGGAATATCAGGAACAGCAGAGGCCGGAAAAGTACCAGATAATGTAATTTTCTCATTTTACATAGGTGCTGCCGTACTGTTAGGAACTGTTCTATGGACAATTTTCCATACACAGGAATATCCTCCGGAAATTCATACCCTATTTAATCATGAAAACACGACGGAAACTGCTGAAAAGAAAGGATTTTTCAATATATTTCAAGACATTATACACATGCCTAAAACAATGGCTCAATTGGGCATAGTACAATTTTTTTCTTGGTTCGGGTTATTTTCTATGTGGGTATATACAACTCCGGCTGTCGCCGACCGCTTTTTTGGAACGACAGACCCGTCAAGTAACGCTTTTCAAGAGGCAGGCAACTGGGTCGGAGTGCTTTTCGGTATTTATAATGCGGTAGCAATGGTTTTTGCATTATTTCTTCCCGTAATAGCAAAATATATAGGAAGACGCGGAACTCACGCTTTGGCTTTGATATGTGGAGGGTTGGGGCTTTTGTCTTTCGAAATATTTACCGATGCACACATGCTTGTCTGGTCAATGATCGGTATCGGTATTGCTTGGTCCAGTATTTTGGCTATGCCTTATGCTATATTGGCCGGAGCCATCCCGGCCTCCAAAATGGGAGTGTATATGGGTATTTTCAATTTCTTCATTACAATTCCTCAAATTATAAACGGGATTTTCAATGGCTTTATCGTCGAACATATTTATAACAGAGAAGCCATATATGCCCTATCGACAGCCGGAATATTTTTACTGATAGCAGCATTGTCTGTTTTTTTCGTAAAAGACAAATCATAAATATCTAAGAATTTACCTGAATTTTCCAATAAGAAAATATTGTCAGATCATTTTACGATTTTACGAAAAACAGTTTTCTCTTTTCTTGAAAAGATACATTTTTATAACTTTGTAACCGAAAAATAAATAAAGAGAAAATAATATGTCAACTATTACAGAAATCAGTAGAAATATCCATTATGTAGGAGTAAATGACCGTACAAAACATTTATTCGAAGGATTATGGCCATTGCCTCTCGGGGTTTCTTATAACTCATACTTGATCGTTGATAAAAGTGTTGTTCTGATCGACACCGTAGATCATTGTTATACTGATCTGTTTTTTGAAAAAATAAAAAACATCTTGGGAGAACGTCCTATAGACTATTTGGTTGTAAATCATATGGAGCCGGATCATTCGGCTTCAATAAACGATCTTTGTCGTGTATATCCGGATATTAAAATTATCGGGAACAGCAAGACAATCGGAATGATTGAAGGATTTTACGGGATTTTCGACAAATTCCACGAAGTAAAAGACGGTGACCGGTTACCTTTAGGTGAAAAAGTACTTACTTTTTACATGACTCCCATGGTACACTGGCCTGAAACCATGATGACTTATTGTGAAGATGATAAAATTCTTTTTTCCGGAGATGCATTCGGATGTTTCGGAACATTGGACGGCGGAATCATAGACTATCAAATGAATACCGAAAAATATTGGGATGAAATGTTCCGGTATTATTCCAATATAGTAGGTAAATACGGAGCTCCAGTACAAAAAGCTCTTGCAAAACTTTCAGGAATAGACATACAGATAATCTGTTCTACTCACGGTCCGATATGGAAAGAAGAAATACAGAAAGTCATAAGTATATATAATAAACTAAGCTTATATGAAGGAGAAGAGGGTGTTGTAATCGCATACGGAAGCATGTACGGTAATACCGAAAAAATGGCAGAAGTTATCGCCAGAGAATTAGCTGCTCAAGGTATTAAAAATATCGTTATGCACAATGTGTCAAAATCGGATATGTCATATATCTTACGTGATATATTTAAATATAAAGGACTAATTATCGGAAGTCCGACATATACCAATGAGTTATTTCCCAATATCGAATCATTGGTTTCAAAATTGGAAAGTCGGGATATGAAAAATCGAGTATTCGGATATTTCGGTTCATTCTCATGGGCCGGAGCTGCAGTGAAACGACTCTCTTCTTTTGCAGAGAGAATGAAATGGGACGTAACCGGAAATCCGGTAGAAATGAAACAAGGTATTACGTCTGAAAAGATAGCCCAATGTCAAGAGTTGGCAAAAGCCATAGCGATGAAATTGAAACAATAAAAAGACAAACGCCTACTCACCTTAAAAATATTTCGAAGTAAAGTTTTTGTACAAAAACTTTACTTCGAAATATTTTTATCATACACTATTTATCTCATACTAAAGATAAAAGCATATTCTATGTCATTCTTTAATCTCTACTAGAAAGAAATTTCCATACTGCCGCACTTAATGCAGCCCCGACAAACGGAGCTATAATAAACAACCATAACTGAGATAAAGCTTTCCCTCCTTCAAATAGCGCTGGACCAATACTACGAACTGGATTTACAGAAGTCCCCGTTATGGGAATACAAACAATATGTACTAAAACCAAAGTTAAGCCAATAGCTAATCCTGCAAAATTTCCCGCACCTTCCTTTTCATCAGTGGAACCAAGCACAACCAAAACAAAAATAAACGTAAATACAGCCTCTGCGATAAAAGCTTGCAACATCATTCCATCTGCAAAACTATTTGCCCCAGTTTCAGTTGGTCCACCATGTGTTCCAGAAAATACAAGAAGATAGAGAATTAATGAGCCTATAACTGCTCCTATAATCTGAAACAACATATACATACCGGCATCTTTTTTATTCATTCTACCTGATAAAAACACACCTAAAGTAATTGCCGGATTTATATGACAACCGGATATCCTACCTATCGTATACGCCATGGCTACAACAGACAAACCAAAGGCTAATGCGACACCAATTGTACCAACTCCTGCACCAACAGTTCCAGATACACTTCCTGCAAAAACTGCACTTCCACATCCCATGAGGACAAGCACCATTGTTCCAAGCATTTCTGCAATGTACTTTTTCATAATCATTCCATTAAAGTTAACAATTAACAAATGTACTAAATATCATTGGAATAACTAAATAAATTCGGCAGATTAGCAATTAACAATTTACAACAATTAACAAAACCATAAAAAACATTTCAAAACATAGACTAAAGAGACAGAATATTCTTCTGCTTGTCCTTAACGAGAAAAATTGGGAATAATAAGTTTCAAGGTACCAATCATAATAAACATAAAATAGCGTTTAATGCATTTGATAAGAATAATGACAAATTTCTGAAATGTACTAACAAAGATTATAACAAATAGATGTTAATGATAAACAAAAGGTTATATAGTGATCAATTTACAATAAAAGATTTACTACAATAAAAACAATTCGGCTTTATAAAAAAACATATCAAAAACCGAACCTCAACCCTATTTGTAAATTGATATTAAAAGGTTTCTCTTTTCGAATTGTCGAGACATCTGTTCCGTCATCAAAATAATATATCGCCCCCGGCTCAGCATAAATTCCGAAATGATCGGTTATATTAAATTGAGCACCAAGCGACGCAAGAACAGACCACTGCAGTTTTTTCACATCCAAATGGTCATCTCCAATAAAAGATAAGTCATTTTGCATTTCATAATGAGTTTTCAATTGAGATTTGACACACTTTTCCACTGCTCCTCCGGCAGATAAATACAAAGAAACTCGCCTCTTTTTTACAAAATACCAACCAGCCTTTAAAGGTATACCTAAATAATGAAGTCTCTGTTCCTGAGAATAGTATATATCATTTCCGGCCTTTAAATCTGAAGATAATAAAGTATATGTCAGCCCGGTCTCTATAGAAAAACTATTTGAAAGATCTTTACGCAATGAAATACCAAACGTAACAGGAAAATGGTGTTTAATATCAGTTGTAGTCTCCAAATTAATATTTTTCAGCATAATCTGTTGATAGGCTGCCGTAATTTTCTGGTCTTCGGACGTCTCGTTCTCTCCAGTCTGTAACATATTCATACTCCGAGGCATTATTCCTGAACGATCAAGATTACTAAACCCATAATGATTCTCTGCAGAAGCAATCATATTATTCCCGACCGAAACGCCTATTGACCAACCTTTGCTTTTCTTAGGCAACTGTCTAATTTCAAAATCTTTGCCAACAGAAGAGCCATTCGTAAAATGTTCTTTTTTTTCTTGTAATGTATTTTTTTGTTCTGACAGGTCTTCAACTTTCTCTTGTGAAGGGGCTTGAATCGTATCGATCAATTGTGCAACAGCTATATTTTCTTCCCCCAAAACATTGTTTCCCGTTTTCTTTTCTACTGTCCTAACATAAATCGGAGCATGTGTGATTATTTTATTACTATCGGTTACAATTGTTTTCCGAAAAGGCTTATCGACCTTATGATGTTCGAAAATACGAGAAGGAGCATCTGCTGTAATGATTCCGTCATTATCAGAAGTATAAGTAAGAAAATACAAACCGACCGATATAAATAGCAAAATAACTGCCGCCACAGCAATTCTGGGGAAACGATGCCGTTGCCTACTATTAAAAGACAATTCCTCGTCTAATCTTTCCCAAACGTCAGAAGGCGGCAATTCAACATATCCTTCCATCCGTTTGCGGAATCTTATAGTCCACTTATCATCTTTTTGTTTCATACGCTCGCTTTCGTTAAATACATTTTTATTCTCTTCGCCAATATAGCTCTAGCCCGGAAAAGCTGTGAAGAGGAGCTTTTTTCATTGATTCCCAATAAAGCAGCTATTTCTTTATGAGATTTTTCTTCGAAAGTATATAAATTGAACACCGTCCGATATCCGGACGGCAATTCCGATACAAATTTCATCAGTACAGTCTGAGGAATCTTCTCCAAATCCTCATCTTCGCTCTCTGGATCAATAATATCCGGGACTTCATTTAAAGTCAATACACGATTTATCTCCCCATCCTTACGGATATACTCTAATGCCGTATTGACCATTATACGACTCAGCCAAGCTTTTAAAGAACCTTCTCCTCTATAATCGAACTTGTCGAAAGATGTAAATATCCGGAGGAAACCATCATGCAAAATGTCTTTAGCAGCCTCCCTGTTTCCGGAATAACGAATACAAAGAGCAAACAAAGCACCTGCATACAACTCATACAATTGTTTTTGTGCAGATTTATCTTTTTGCTTACAATGCTCAACCAGTTCTTCCTCCCTCATTCTTGTTTTTAAATCACACTTTAATTTATAAATGCAGAAAATGTAAAAATACTGCACCGGATAAAAGAGAAAATATCTTTTTAACTCTTTAACATTTTTCGATGCAGTATTTCCTCCAAATTACCATTTACATTACAAAAGAAATAAACTGAATAAAAAAACAATAAATTAAAAAAGGAATGACTTATGAAAAAAAAATCGATTTTTCTGACAGGTTTAATAATGCTGCTCTCATCGGTTATTCTGCAATCTTGTAAAGATGATGACGATGATGTCTATTACTACAACTCGTATGCATATGCTATCGGAGACATGGTTGTAAAAGAAGGTGAATCTCCCTATCTGCAATTGGACAGTAAAAAGACCATGTTACCCTCCAATACTTCGATACCCTCTTTTTTCTTAGAAGACGGGCGACGCGTAATCATCAATTTTTCTCTATTACAAGAAAATTATATGGGATATGATTATTATGTCGCTATTAACGATATAGACACTGTTCTGGTTAAAAATATCATCCCCATTACACCAGAAACCGCCGACAGTATCGGCAACGATCCTGTAAATATCATCGATATGTGGACGAGCGATGAATACTTAACCATACAATTTGAAATGCAAGGTGCAGGAGAGAAAAAACACATGGTAAACGTTGTGCGAGATTTTTCTCTTTCGAACAATCCCGACAAAGATAATTACATGCAACTGGAATTCCGTCATAACATGGAAGACGATCCGAAAATAGACAGAAGATTGTGGGGGGTTGCCTCGTTCAGGCTGAAAGATTTAGCTCCTCAGGAAAGCAACTTGTCGGGCCTAAAAATAAAAGTCAATACATTCGGAGGAGAGAAAACGTACAATCTCAAATATGACAAAGAGAAAAGTCTGAATACAAACTCAGAGAAAATTCAAGAAAACAGCTCATTCATACATATCAAGTAGAATCTTTAACCTTAACTATGGGAAAAGCCGGTTATTTTGATTAACAACCGGCTTTTCTTTTATAAATTCTAAAAAAACACCTAAATCAACAATAGTTGATAGTCTGCAACATCCAGCCACCGGCCGAATTTCAATCCCACCTGCTCAAAAAAAGAAACCTGCTTAAACCCAAGTTTCAAATGTAAAGAATCACTAACTTCATTACCCGATGTAATACAGGCAATCAACGCATGATAGCCACTTTTCCGACATTCTTCAATCAATTTTCGCATCAGTGCCTTCCCGATACCTTTTCCCACATAATCGGGAGATACATAAACTGTAGTTTCAAGCGTATATTTATATGCAGCCCGTTGTTTCCACGGATGAGCATAACAATATCCTACGACTCTATCGTCTATCTCATAAACCCAATAAGGAAAATTCTTAAAAATTTCGATTATACGAGAACGCATTTCTCCCTCTTTTAAAGGTTTTGTCTCAAAAGTAGCTACACTATGTATGACATATTCATTATAAATATCTGCAATAGTCTTACTGTCCCGAAGTTCTACCCGTCTAATCATAACTATTATAAATCATTTAGTACAAATACATTTTACAATTCTTTGATAAGAGTAATAAATATATCAATTCTTTAAAAAGTATACCGTAAATAATAGATTAAATTGTCATAAATAGATTTCGTGTTGCATATTTGACATTATTCATAAACATTCCTATATTTGCAAAAATGTTAAGTCTGTTTAAATTTCACACAGTTAATAAAAGATATAGCGTACTATGCGCCATACAGAAAAAAGGGAACAGGCAGAAATATGATAATAGGTAAATCATAAATTCAATGAAATTCGGTCACAAAAATATTAATTATTAAAATTTAGTATTATGATTAAAAAAATTTTGAGTATAGTATTAGTGTTCTCTATGTTGAATTTAAGTCTTTTGGCAGCCGCACCTCTTGACAGAGGCACTATGCTTATGGTAAGACTGCTTTCTACTGTAAAAAGCAATTCAAAAGAGACTATTTCAGTAATAGTGGATAATGATGTGAAAGGAAAGAACGGCGAAATTTTAATAAAAAGAGGAACACCTGTCCAGACTTCCATAAAACAAGAAAAAGCAAGAGGCTGTGGTCGAGGAGGATTCGTAGAATTAAAATACATATCTACGACTTCTGTCGATGGGCAAACAATATTACTAAATGGAAGTTCAAGTGAAACCGGAAATAGTAAAAAAGGTTTAGCAATCGGCTTAGGTGTAGGCTTAAACTTTACATTTTTACCTATAATCGGGCTTGCCTTTTTATCTATAAAAGGAGAGTCTGCAACTATCGAAGCCGGAACAATTTCTAATGTATTCGTCATGAACGATTACAACATTGAAAATTAGGATTAAGATATAAGTAAATAATTATTTTAGAATTCATAGATAACAAAAAGGCTTACGGTATGTAAGCCTTTTATTACCAAGATCTTCAATTACTCAAAATCTAATAACCATCGAATCATTCATGCCTCTAAAAACCTAAATAATACTATCATCTCTTTATTCCAAATTTTCCAAACACAAAATTTAGTCAAACTCCGATTCGAAAATACCGACAAAATATTTATCTTCGTAAAACCATGAAAAAGAAAGTAAACCTTTGGCTCACATTTTTGATTTGCCTATTTTGTACCGATTTATACGCCAAGCATAAAGTCTATGACATGACCCAATTCGGAATCTTTCCAGACACTCAAACTGAAACGTCGTCTCTCATGCAAAATCTGTTAACGGATTAATTTTTAAGAATAATAAAATCCTGAAAAATACAGAATACGAACCTTATCATTGGAATAAGAAAACTATTTTACTCGAACGTGTAACCAATGCTACGATAAAAGAATAAATCAAAAGAATGGGATATAAAAGAGTAGAGTGTTTAAAAGCATTAAACACTCTACTAAAAACGAATACAAAGTCTGTTTGCAAATTAAAAAATATCATTTCGTACTTTATTCAGCAATCGATTTCCGAAGTTTCGAATTTAACTCATCGGTTTTCTGCTGAAGTTTTTCTTGAGCTTCAGTCAAATTATCAATCGCTTTATTTACAGATTTCTCGATTCTACGTGAAGCTTTCGATATATTTCTATCAATAGACCGACGTCCTTCACGAACTTTTCTTTTCAAATTACACCGGGCATTCTGATTACAAGATAAATACAACGTCACTCCTACCGTTGCAGCTACAGCTGCTAATAAAACAATCTTTTTCATCTTCTCTACGATTTTAGTTTCAAACTCTTTATATAAAGAAACAAACCAAGAACTCATTACGTTTAATACTTTTCGGTAATATATCCTAAAATCACAAAATAAAATGATGAAAAAATTTTGTTTTTACAAGTAAGAGCCTGTTTAAATTTTGTTCGTGCCAAATTTGAGGATTCCTTTCTAAGGATGTTTTTCCTTCCTCGAGAAGGACCATAATAGCAAAAAGTACGAATAAAAAAAATGGTTGTCATCCCGACAACCAATCTTCTATTAACCTTAAATTTAATACCATGAAAAAATATGGTACAAATGTAAGAGTATTTCTATACTTAGACAAGGGGAAAGGGTTATATTTAAAGTTATTTTTACATACACATTCTTTATTAACAAATAATAATCCATATCATATCTAAATATATTGTCTGAAAGATTCATTAACTCTTTTTTTAGATAAAATTATCCGCCGCTTCTTTATTTTATCGAACAAACCTCCTGACTTCCCCGTTTATAGAAAAATAGAAATCTATAACGAAAAAGGTATATGTTCAGGTATTTTATATCATGTAGTATATTACTTCTCATCTCATCACCGATCCTCTTCGGACAAAATCAAGAGATAAGTCTCAGCTTTGAAGAGTCTATACAACTACTTGACAAAGGTAATCAGAGCCTTCAAATCGCAGATAAAGAAATTGAATGGGCAAGAAGCGAACACCAGCGTCTGAATGCTTTCTGGTATCCGGCAATCAATGCAACAGGGGCATACGTACACATGGCAAATAAAATAGAAGTGAAAGAATCACTGAACCAATTTACCGATCCGGCAAAAGATTTTATTCATTCTATTATTCCGGATGACCAGATTATATCTTCTATCTTAGACAAAATAGGAAGTTATTCTCTCAGTTTTCCCCTTGCTCCACAAGATCTGACAACTATCGACGCCAATATTACATGGCCTATCTTTACCGGTGGAAAACGTATTTATGCCGGAAAAATAGGAAAAGCAATGGTTTCTATCGCTGAAGTGAATAAAGAACAGATCAGCGCTAATACTCGTATAGCTCTTGTCGAAAGTTATTTCGGAGTACGATTAGGACAAAAAGTCGTCGAGGTAAGAGAGCAGACATTTCAATCTTTGAAAAAACATTATCAGAATGCATTAAAACTTGAAGCAAACGGAATGATAAATAAAGCTGAGAGATTGTTTGTACAAGTAAATATGGATGAAGCTAAACGAGAATTAGAATCTGCAAAGAAAGATTTAGATGTCGCCCAAAACGCACTAAAGACATTGATCAAAATGGAAACGGATGGTAATATTCGTCCTATCTCTCCCCTTTTCATCAATGATTCTCTACCGACAATTCTCTATTTCAAAAGTTTGATAGAAAGTAATAACTATCTTATAAACCAAATGCGACTACAAGAAAACATCGCTAACAATGAATTGAAAATCGGACGTACGGGTTACATTCCAAATATCGCCTTATTCGGTAAACAAACTCTATATGCACACGGTATCGAAAAGAACCTACTTCCCCGCAGCATGATCGGCATAGGATTTTCATGGAACATTTTCGACGGGTTGGATAGAGAGAAAAAAATCAGACAAGCCAAAATCACCAAACAAACATTGGCATTGGGAAAGGATAAAGCTATTGATGACTTAAATGTAGTTCTGGAAAAATTTTACAGCCAGATACAAAATGCGTTGAATAATGTTTCGGCTCTAAACACGACTATAGAAATGAGTAAGGAATTAGTTCGCATACGTAAAAAATCTTTTACAGAAGGTATGGCTACCTCAACAGAAGTAATAGATGCCGAAGTAATGTTGTCAAAAGTACAAATAGCCTCTTTACTTGCTTATTATCAATATGACGTTGCCTTGATAAATTTATTATCGGCATGTGGTATTCCCGACACATTTTACCAATATAGCAAAAAGGGAAAAAACGAACCTTTTCTATGACCTATTCTTAAGATATTAATTATACATAACTATGGACAGAACAAAAAAATATCTGATAACGGCTTTTATATCTGTTTTAATAATCGTTGCAATCATCTCTATTTTAGGAATGATCTTACTGAAAGATAAGCCAACAATCTTGCAAGGACAAATAGAGGCTACCGAAATACGTATATCCGGGAAATTACCGGGACGGATCGATACATTCTTAGTCAAAGAAGGTCAAAACGTCTCTGCCGGTGACACTTTGGTAATTATCAATAGCCCTGAAGCTCGAGCAAAATATGAACAGGTAAATGCATTGGAAAACGTCGCGAAATATCAGAACCAAAAAATTGATGAAGGTACTCGCAGCCAAATTATCGAAACGATGTTCCAAATATGGAGCAAGGCTAAATCGGATCTGCAATTGGCAAAAACGACTTATGACCGTATTCTAACATTATATAAAGACAGTGTCGTAACTTCACAAAGAAAAGATGAAGTCGAGGCGATCTATAAGGCTGCGATAGCTAATGAAAAAGCTGCATACCAGCAATATTTGATGGCTTTGGACGGGGCTCAAAAACAAGATAAAGAAAGTGCCCGGTCATTGGTCAACGCAGCAAAAGGAACAGTCAATGAAGTCGAGGCTCTATTGCAGGATGCCAAACTTACAGCTCCCGAATCGGGACAAATAGCCTCTATCTATCCCAAACGTGGTGAATTAGTCGGTGCAGGTACGACTATCATGAGTCTTGTAGTACTGGACGACGCCCATGTTGTACTGAATGTAAGAGAAGATTTCCTTCCTTACTTCAAGATAGGAAAAACATTCAAAGGCAATGTTCCCGCTTTGAATAAGAAAGAAATAATATTTAAAACAAATTATATCAGTCCCTTGGGTAGTTATGCAACATGGAGATCTACTAAGCAGACCGGAAGTTATGATCTGAGAACCTTCGAATTGCATGCCCTGCCCACTTCTCCGGTCGAGGATTTGCGCCCAGGTATGTCGGTATTGGTAAACCTTAATGAACAATAGAATGAGTACCCGTTCTGAAAAAGGATCTTTTTTCTCTGTATTCGAAAGGGAAATAGCACGTATGACATCTCGGAGATTATATTTCGGAGTATGTATCGTATTGCCTCTATTTTGCGTCTTTTTTATGGCAACGATATTCGGATCGGGACAAATGGAAAACCTCCCTATCGGAATCGTCGATTTGGATCAAACAGCGACTTCAAGAAACATTTCCAGAACAATCGAAACAGTACCAACCTTTAACGTAATCGCTCATTACACTGACGATATTTCTGCACGGACAGCAACTCAACAAAAAAAAATTTACGGATATTTAGTTATTCCTGAAAATTTTGAAGAGAATGTTCTTTCGGGTAAAACCACAACACTCTCCTATTACTACCACTATGCTCTGTTAAGCGTAGGTAGTGAAATACAAGGAGCTTTTGAAACCGTACTGCAACCGTTAGCTATAACGCCCATTATAAATGAAGCAACAGCGTTAGGAATCAGTGAAAATCAAATCGAAGACTTTCTTGTTCCAGTCAATGAACAAGGCCACCCTCTTTACAATCCCGATCTGGATTATTCGGTATATCTAAGTAATCCCTTTTTCTTTATTCTATTTCAAGTTATCATTCTGTTAGTAACCGTATATACAATAGGAAGCGAGATTAAATTCCGTACGGCAGACGAATGGTTAAAATGCGCCGATATGAATATATTTACAGCCATAACCGGGAAATTATTACCCTACACCATCCTGTTTATCATTATAGGAATATTTTCTAATTATATCATGTTCGGTGTTATGCAAATTCCTTTTTCTTGCGGATTCACCCCCTTGAACCTAACAACAATATTATTTGTCATAGCTACTCAAGCTTTAGCTGTATTTTTATTCTCCCTATTCCCGGCAATCAGTATTATCATCAGTATCGTATCTATGGTCGGATCATTAGGTGCAACTCTGTCGGGCGTGACATTCCCTGCTCCATTTATGTTTCCGGCAGTATATTACGCTTCATTTTTATTCCCCGTCCGCCATTTTGTAGAGATCAATCAAAACTTGTTGTACGGAGACTATGGATTTGCCTATACATGGCAGAACATAAGCGCTCTATTTTTATTCATCTTGCCGGCTATCCTTATATTACCGCATCTGAAAAAAGCTATATTAAGTCATAAATATGAGAATATCAAATAAAATATCATCTTGGTTTAAAGACATCGCAACAATAATAATGCGAGAATTCAAAACAATCGGCACAAGCTATGCCATATTACTCGTGCTGATGGGAGGAATTTTCGTATATGGGCTTCTCTATAATTATATGTATGAACCGAATTTGATCAGAGATGCTCCTATTGCAGTCGTAGATCAATCTCATAGCGCTTTGAGTCGAGAATACACCCGTCTGATCGATGCCGCACCTCAAGTAAAAGTATATTGTAACGGAGACGATTTTCCAGAAGCTAAAGAGCTAATGAAAAAGAATGAGGTTATCGGCATTATATACATTCCCGAAGATTTCGAAACAAGAGTAAATCGTGGAGATGAATCGATATTCGTCATGTATGGGACAACCAACGCATTTCTCTATTATCTGGCGATGCAAGAATCTTCGGCAGGAGCTATGCTGGAATTAAATAAAAAATATCGCCCTGAAATGCTTGTCTTTCTACCTCAACAAGACACTCAACAAATAACACAATCCAAAGCAATAACTGTCGTAGGAACAGCCCTGTATAACCACACAGAGGGATACGGGAGTTATTTAATTCCGGCAGTTCTGATGGTTATAATCTTTCAGACCTTATTAATGGTAATCGGAATGATCAGCGGTGATGAAAAAGACTCCGGATCTATTTCGCAACTTCCGGGCAAAGGATTTTCTTTTGGCAGAATGTCCAGAATTATCATTAGTAAAACTTTTGTCTATTGTTTCCTATATGCCTTTTTCTCCCTGTTTTTATTAGGATTAATGCCCGTAGTATTCAGTTTACCGAATATAGGGAATAAATATGAAATAGTTATGTTGATGATTCCGTATCTGCTTGCCACCAGCTTTTTCGGATTAGCAGCTTCGGTATTTTACACCGATTCGGAGACTCCGTTGTTAATGATCGCATTTTTTTCGGTCGGGCTCATCTTCTTGTCCGGAGTATCCTACCCGTTAGAACTCATGCCATGGTACTGGAAAGCATCTCATTTTATTTTCCCGGCAGCTCCGGGCACATTAGCTTTTGTAAAAATAAATTCAATGGGTGCAACCATTGCCGACATACGACAAGAATATATCACTTTATGGATACAATGTGCCGTATATTTCATTTTGGCCTGTTTAGCTTATAGGCACAATATAATGGCATCTGCAAAAAGAACAGGAAAAAATCATAATATCCGACCAATAAATATACTAAAATAAAAACAGACCGGAAGAAACACTAAGGCAATCTTAAAATTTCCTTATTGGAAATTTTAAAACCGGCTCTTATTTCTTATCTTTTTATCAGTATTACCTGCATCTATATTTATTTCAATAAAGGCAAACGGTTTAACATGTCTTTAATTCTGATCGCTGTACGAGGCATAGGTTCGGCAATGGTCAGCCCGACAATTTCTTTTTCTACAGCAATATCATTTATTACACGAATAACCTCCTCCATTTTCATTCCCTCCGGGTCTGTCCCTACTGCCGCAACAATTTCCGAAGGATCAAGAACATCCATATCAAAATGAATCAATACTTTAGATGCGCCACAAGTTTTCAGCCAACACTTGACCGCATCGCTATTCTGAGCCACATCTTTTGGAGCAAGATGAGGAATTCCATATTGTTTTTGCCGAACAATAATCTCTTTGCGCTCCCAATTACGTAATCCGACAAACAATATTTTCGATGATGCAATCCGGGAAGGAAGTTCTGCAATAATCTCTTTATCTCCGTATCCCATACATGCCGTAACCGCCATTGCATGATATCCCGAATAAACATCACCGGGCAATGTAATGTCAGGATGTGCATCTATCCAAATAACGGCTACATCATTATCGTATTTTTCAGCAAGATAGGTAAACGGCACAACGCTAACCGAACATTCACCTCCAAGCGTTACTATTTTATCGGGATTGCTAACCCGTAACATACTTAATGCAGCCCTTGTTTGACGGATAATAATATCTTTATCGAGGACTCCATCCTTTTCTTTACGCTCAACAACCTCAGTCGATACGGGAACGACCAACTTTTCCTGACCATTATCCGGTGCAAGAAAATCAAGCAATCGAGCTCCTAAAAAATATCCTCGTGAAGCATCTGCCGGATTCTTTATTTCTGAAATCCATTTGGCAATATTTCCTCCTTGCCACTGCGGATAAATCAGACGAATTACAGATCCCTTTTTTTCCATACCTTATTGTTAAAACCATTTTTCACGAAACTTCCAAACCTGGCCCGAGTAAAATTGAGACAAGCTTTTAGCTATGATGCAAAATTAAACATTCTCAATAACATGAAAAATTTTTACTAAAAAATTACATCTCGATAAACATACAAAAAATATATAAAGATCAAGTTAAATAAGCGTGACACTACTCGGAAGAGAGATAGAAAAAATTATCCAACAATATTATTTAAATAACTGAATGAGTCCACTGCCTACATCAACACTAAGTTTATTTCCTTTGTATCGAAAATAAGGTGCAATTATAGGTACTGTTTGTCCGTTGCGCAACCGGAAATCACAACAACGCTTAACTCCAATATCCATTCCCCAATTAGGATGCATATCGTAAGTAACAAAACCACCATAATTAATAGTTCTGAAAGAAGAAGAAAATATAAGCGAGTACGAAGCAAATGTATTTAATTTAACTTTCTCATTAACAGAGTAAGATAAACTACCGAACAATCCGAACAACAAACTTTCATATCTCGGTATATGCCATTTTACTGCATATGTAAAGATATTTAAAGAACAACGGTTCATAGAATACAATCCAATACCGGCATAATTCATTTGTCCTAAACCGATAAAGTTAATTTGTTTACCCATACCATAAAAACGGCCATACGGATAGTGCTTTATGACACCTGACACGCTGTATTCTCCTTTATGTAAAAAAGACTTATTGGCATAGAACTCCGAACAATAGGAATATCCGTTATTAAATGCAAATTTATTCGAACGAGAGATTCCAAAAAGAAAAGTATCAGCCTTTACATTCATACCCTTTTCAAATATAACACGATCATTACTTAAGCAAAAATTACCTTTTTGAATAACCATTACCGAATCATGCACTCTGACCTCTTGGCTATAAGAACAAACATTGCTAATACCCGGAAAAAGAACCATAATCAAACATATAAATATTTTCCAATACATAAAGAATATATCCATTCAAATTAAACTTTCCGAATCCAAATCCTCAGATAGATCTAAATTTTCACTGAAAAATAGTCAATTATACCTAATGGCAACATCTGACTCTTACTGTAAAACATTCTATTCAATCATCTTTTAAATTGTCGATCCATTGCGTTCGGAGAATTCTACAACCACCCACGACTCCTATACCATTTATAACATTTGTATAAGTAGCCCGTATGGGAGCTAACTCAGAATGCCCCAGTCCATTATTTTTCTGTTCATTTAGCGATTTCAAAAATTTATAAAACTCTTCAGAAAGGCTATATAAAATAACCCGATATTTCGTTTTACAAACAATATGTTCATATCCGTCGGGAGTAATGAAATCATCCTCATAGTCTGCCATATAATAGGTATTTAACCTAAATGTATAGCTTTTACCCTGAATTTTAGTATCATCCCAATAATATAGATTTTGATAAAAATCATTCTCATTCATCAGTATATCATCCAATCCCGAAGAGTTATTCAATAAAGGCTCATCATCCAAATCAAACACTATCGGGCTAATCGATTCTGAATAATTTCCATTACTCCAATACATCTGTTTATACTCAATTCTCATAGCGTAATAATCTTTTGTGCTTGCATCGTCATCGAAATGTATCTGAAACTGAAGTTTATCCATATCAGTTTCTTTTCTAATCAAATCGACCGACTTTAAAGGAAATGGTTTCGGAATAATCGTTGCAGCAGAGACAGTCTTCATACCGTCGGCAGATGCCGTTATATTTATTTTATCCCCATCTTTGTATTTCTTTACCACATAATAACTTTGAGCCGGAATACCCGGTATAGAATCATTCGTCCATGAAAAATGCATTGTCTCATCATTTACCGAAATAAGGACATTCGCAGCTTTCAATCCTTGACTAAGTTCTCCTTTCTGACTAACAGGAAGGCTGCGTGACAAATGTACAATAGTCGTATCGCCACTTCCCGGATAACAATATAGTACCAATTTAGGAGACTCTATAATATCATCCAACTTAAAGTGATATGTGCAAGATGAAAACAGAAATACACAAAAAAATAATATGACAAAATATAAATACCTCATGCGTTTAAAACTTTAATGTGTAACTGAATGAAGGGATTATAGGAAAGATTCCTATCGCCTTGCCTCTGAAACCACCACTCGGTAAACGTTCTATTCGAGTATAAAATGCATTCATCCGGCAATAAGCATTGTAAACACTGATATTCCAAATACGCTCAAATCCTCTTTTTGTTATATGGTGGAAGTTCATACCCAGATCAAGACGATGATATGCCGGCAATGTGATATTGTTCGGCCTTTCATAAATCAGTTCCGGTTCACTCGAACCGGGTACATTCGGAAAAGACGGACCATTCACATACTGAGTAGGAACAGTAGCTCTATCTCCGCTACGATATGCCCATGCGGCATAAATATCTATATGACCGCTGAATTTATGACGGAATAAGAGATTAAATTTATGACGATTGTCAAACTTACTGTAATACCAATCCGGACAAAAATCTTCAAATTTTTGTTTACTCCATGATAATGTATATCCAGCTTCAATAATATTATTCCGGTTTCTATATTCTAAAGACAGTTCCATACCATAAGACTTTCCTTTACCCGTTTTCACCAGATTGTCCCAATTATCGGCCGGAAGCATCAAACTATTTCCTCCATCATATTCAAGCAATTGACTTGTAGTACGATAATACCCCTCTATGTTCAAACTAATATGTAAAGGCAATTCTACATACACTCCGGCAGCAAGTTGTCTTGAATGCATAGGAGGCACTTTTCGTGTAGATGGTACCCAACTATCAGTCGGAAGATTAAGATAAGTATTCGATAATTGATGTGCGAATTGGCTCATCTCAGCATAAGATGCTTTTACAGCAACTCGATCTGCACATTGATAACTCATAGCTACTCTCGGTTCGAAAGAATGATAATATCTCCCATCTGTCTGATAGACCGCATAATGCAAGCCGGCATTGGCTTTTATCCTTTGTGTCAGTCGCATTTCATCTTCAATATAGAAAGAAACTTCACCACCTCTATAACGACTTGCACTTTCCTGCGATATAGTATCAATATCCGAATATTTTTCTGTCAGATTTCGAGACGCTATATTTTGAGGATGATAAATATGGTATAAATAATTATTACCAAAACGGATATGATGATTCACTCCGGGACGATAATCAAACTCTATACGATAACCAATATCATTTATCGAAGAGTGATTGAATCTCTCTCTCCGATTCATATAAATCTGATCCTTATCACTAAAATAGCGATCATCTTCTACATAGTCATACATAGAAGTATTACGTGCATATACAGCGGTAAAATTTCCTGACAATTTAGAAGTGAACTGATAGTTCCAAGCCAAAGCAGCAGTCAAATTCCCCCATGTCACTTTAAAATCTGAATTATAATGTTCCTTATCTGCATTCATAATACTTCCTTCAAAGATCTGCCGAGCTTTCACTTTCAATAAATCATTGCCGGAATATATACTGAGCGACAGTTTGTTCCTATCCGAAAATCGGTGAGTAATTTTCCCGTTGATATCATGAAAGGCATAACGCAAATTCTTCTTGTCTTTAGGATTAGAACGGTTAAGTACAAAAAATATAGGAGCAGTAAAAAGATCTGTCCAACTTCTTCTCATAGCAACATTAAACGATGTCTTGTTTTTTATTATAGGACCTTCAAATTGAATTCTACCATCAAGTAAACCCAGAGAAAAATTCCCATGAAATTCTTTCATGTCTCCCTCTTTGGTACGAACATCAACTACTGAAGATAGCCTGCCTCCATAACGGGCAGGGAAACCACTTTTATAGAAATCTACATTCTTGACAATATCCGTATTAAAGGCCGAAAACAGACCTCCCAAATGGTTAATTTGATAAAGGGGTGTTCCGTCAAGCAAAAAAAGATTCTCATCGTTTTTACCGCCATGCACATACATTCCAGAAAGGAGTTCTGTCCCGGCAGATACACCAGGGATAGTTTGAAGAGTTTTCACAAGATCAGGAGAACTTAATAACGAGAATTCTGCATTCAATTGTTCTGAGGTCAGCGACACTTTTCCTGTTTGTGTCGTATGAAAAGGTGAATTCAAATCTCCTATTACTTCTATTTCGGACAATGAAGCAACACCTTCTTTCATATAAACAATGCCGTTATAATTTGAATTTAAATTCAATTCCTTTATAACATCTTGATAACCTATATAAGAAAAACGTATATTATGTTTCCCTTTCGGCAATGTTATACTGAAGAAACCATGTTCATTACTTAACGTTCCTTTTTTTGTATTCATGTCAAATATCGTCACATTAATGAGTGTTTCTCCATTTTCCTGACATACATATCCAGAAAAAGTATAACTATCTTGGCGGAATAGTAAAACATATTCATCCCGAATTTCCCATTGTATGCCAATACCACTGAATACTCTTTTTAAATTTTCGACTAACGAACTACCTGACAAAGGAGCACTTTTCGGTTTAATATTTGCCAAAGAAGAATCATATACAAAATTTACATGATACATATCTTGCATAGCATCTATGATTTTTTTCATTTCTGTCGTACTTTGTTGGGCATTTATACTCAGGCATGCGTACAATAAAATCACAGTCATTATGAATTTCATCATCTTACCTTTTCAATATTCACGTTCAATACTTTCTCTATGATCTCAATAATCTCATCCAAACTTTTTGATCTAAAATTGGCAGTCAGTCGCTTATTCGGATAGTCAACAGCCAGTCGTACCTTATAATATCTCGATAGCTCGTCAAGTACTACAGATAACGGTGTGTTATCAAATATAAAATTACCTGTCATCGAGCGTTTCATCACTTGCAGTTTATGCTGACCTTTAACGGCCTCCACTGTCATCCCCTCTGTCAATATCAGTGTATCAGGTTGCCCGATAATCGAAAATTGAACTTTTCCTGAGTCAACCCGAATAAACGCCGTATCGATCCGACTTTCATCTATTGTGAAACAAGTACCCAAAACTTTAACTTGAGATAGTTCCCCTTTTACGGTAAACGGACGTGAAATATCATGTTTGACAGAAAATGATACCCTTCCTCTCATTTGTACCTCACGACAAGAAAGCCGATAACTTTCAGAATAAAAACGAATAGAAGAATGAGGGAATAAAATAACGGAAGAACTATCCGGAAGAAGATAAACTACTGAATGAGAATCGGCTGTTACTTCCGTCCATTCTTTTTCCTCATAAAATTGATATTGCATAAAAAGCACTATGAATATTGCGGCCGCAACACCGGTAAATACCCACCAAAAACGTGCGATATTTTTATTACACTCCGATATTTGATGTTTGTCTTTAAAATCTTTTAATGCTTTTTGCGTATCCAATTTATTTTTCTGATAATAATGCAAAACAAAGCGAAGACATTTTTCTTCTAAATTTCCCATACTTTTCAATCTTTATTTCTCGTAACTATGACTGTTACAATAAAAAAATTCACTATAAAGGAATAGTAAAGATTAGTTAAATAAGAAAATATAAATCTTTTGCGCACCTTCGCGTATCAGCCGAAGAGCTTTACTAATATGATTATCTACCGTATTTACAGAAATGTGTAGTCTGTCCGCAATTTCTTTATACTTCATGCCATCACGCTTATTCAGTAAAAATACTTCTCGACAACGTTCTGAAAGAGTATCAATAATCGTCCACATTCGAGCTTCTGCAAGCGAACGTTCTTCTGCCTCTTCATCGGTCAGAATATCTTCCAAATCAAATGGAGAAAGGTTTGTCTCATAAATCGAATTCTCTTTCAGATAATCCAAACTACGATTTCGTACTGTTTTATAAAGGTATGCTTTGACATTCTCTATTTCAACACTATTTATTCTCTCCCATAAAGAAAAGAAACTATCTTGCACTATATCTTCAGAAATATCAGTATTATGAACATAATGTAATGCATATAAACATAATGGACGATAATAGCATTTAAATATTTTGTCAATATCTATTGCAGATTTATTCATACAAATGAATTTATATATTCAACTATTCTATTATTTAGGGACTCAAAATAAAAGAAAGTTCACTATCCATTATTGTTAAACAAATTAAAGACATATCATTTTTTATTGAGAATATTTCTATATCCTATGAAATTTTCATTCTCTATGATATTACAACGACCATACAAAAAATTCTACTATACATTTTTACAAGAAACCATATACAAAAAAAATTTTCGAAAAATATTCCGATATAAACAAGTCTATTATCTAATAATTAAATTAACAATGATCTATCGAGAAGAAAATAAAAGAATCAAATTTTCAAAATACTATTTAGAAGTTTATATCTTGAATCCTATTTTAGGGAAGAATGTATATAAAAAAGAAAAGGTTGTCATCTCGACAACCAATCTTCGTTAACCTTAAATCTAATACCATGAAAAACACATTGCAAATGTACGAACATTATTTATATATGCAATACTGTTATTCTACAAAATGCGATATATTAACTACAATTAACTAATAATATATCCACAAAGCTTTTACAAAACTTTTTTTTACAAAAATTTCTCCCTTTATCCAATATATTAAGCCATCCGATTTTTATAATCGTCATAAGTATAGGTACGCCATATTTTCAATTCTTCATCCTTTGTCCATAATGCTAACGCCGGATGTGGAATGCCGTTGAACATATTCGTTTTGACAATTGTATAATGAATCATATCCTCAAACACGATCTTATCACCTACTTTCAATTCTTTATCGAACGACCAATCTCCCATATAATCTCCACTCAAGCAAGAATTTCCTCCTAAACGATATGTCGGTTTTCCCGGAACAGGATCTGTCGCTCCACGAACGACCGGTTTATACGGCATCTCCAAGCAATCAGGCATGTGACACGTAAATGAAACATCCAAAATTGCGGTTTTTATTCCGTGATTTTCA
Organism: Coprobacter fastidiosus; assembly: GCF_982245605.1. Classification (NCBI taxonomy): domain Bacteria; kingdom Pseudomonadati; phylum Bacteroidota; class Bacteroidia; order Bacteroidales; family Barnesiellaceae; genus Coprobacter; species Coprobacter fastidiosus. The sequence continues at coordinate 22,358 of NZ_CEVCIF010000042.1, forward strand.
ACAATATCTACAACAGAAGAGACCAAAATCCCGGTCTGCCAAGCAAATGCACTACCCGGTTCCATAATAATTTCCAAATTGGGATGTCGTTCTTTGAAAGCTTTCAATACACCTATCAAATGCTCTACATTATAATCCTTTCGAGTCATTAGATGTCCGCCCCCCATATTCAACCATTTAACCTGTGACAGTAAATGTCCGAATTTTTTTTCTACCTGTTCCAATGTTTTTTCTAAATCATACGATGACGATTCACAAAGTGTATGAAAATGCAAACCTTCGACTCCCTGCGGCAATACGTCACCTAATATAGAAGCTACAATTCCCAATCGAGAACCGGGAGCACACGGATTATAAAGATCTGTCTCTACATCCGAATATTCAGGATTGATGCGTAATCCGCAAGATATTTTATTCCCGGCAACTAAAATTTGAGGATAAAAATGCTGAAACTGGCTGAGAGAATTGAATGTTATATGACTGCTATAACTCATAATAGCCGGAAAATCGGCATCGGTATATGCCGGAGAATAAGTATGAGCAGGACTTCCCATTTCTTCATAAGCCAACCGGGCTTCGAATACGGAACTTGCCGTTGAATACGGAATATATTCCCGTACAATGGGAAATGCTTTCCATAAAGCAAACGCCTTAAACGCCAATATGATGTTTACTCCCGCACGTTCTTTAACCGAACGGATCAGTTCTAAATTTTTACGAAACAACGCCTCGTCCAACACGTAACAAGGCGAGGGTATTTTTTCTATATCCATAATCTTATTTTCTATCATTCAACTACGGTAAACTTCGCGAATTTAAGCAGTAATTGTTTCTTACCGACATTTTCAAATTCAACTCCGATTTTAGCATTATCTCCATCTCCTGAAATATCGATAACCTCTCCTTGTCCGAAACGGTCATGCCGGATAATATTTCCTACCCGTATATTCCCGATCTGTTTCAATGTACTCGATGACTCTTTGGAAACAGCTTGTTCCATTCGTGTAAGCGGTCTATACTGCTCTGAATTGTAAGGGACAGATTTTCTGACTTTCGAGTTCACAGAATTCATCAATCCGCCCGACCATTGACGACTACGTACACGACCGAATATATTTCCGGACGAGAAACGATCCACCTCCCGTCTTTCCGGTCTTTCATCGCCATTGAGGGCAGAAGGCAAAGATAAATATCGAGGATCCATATCTTTAAGAAAACGGCTGGGAGGCATGGCTGTAGGACTTCCGTTGCGATAACGAGTACCCGCATACGAAAGTATGCAATTTTTTTCCGCACGGGTAATCGCGACATAAAGCAGCCGTCTCTCCTCTTCTATTTCCCGTTCACTACTCTTACACATCGCCGACGGAAAGAGGTCTTCTTCAAGACCTACGACAAACACATTCGTAAATTCAAGACCTTTTGATGCGTGAACGGTCATCATCGTAACCTTATCGCTATTTTCCTCTTTATCATTATCCTGATCGGTGGCCAAAGATATTTCATTCAAAAAATCGATTAATGAAACCGATTCGTTTCCTTCTTCTTCACGTAAAGAACAAAACTCCTGCACTCCATTCATCAACTCCTGCAAATTTTCCTGACGGCTCAAGTTCTCCGGAGTACGGTCAGAAAATACCGCTGCAAAAATTCCCGACTGTTTGACTATCTGCTCTGCCAAATCAAAAGCATTTTTCTCCTCTGCTGCCTCCCTGAAAGAGTCGATCAACTCTTTGAAATTTTTCAACTTGTCCAATGTGCCATTATTAACAGAAAGGGCATAAGCGAGAGGATCAGAGACAACCTGCCACAAACTTACGCTATGCTTCGTGGCACATTCACCTATTTTGCGAAGAGTAGTATCTCCTATTCCCCGAGAAGGATAATTGATAATCCGCTTCAAAGCTTCCTCATCATGCGGATTGACTGTCATACGAAAATAGGCGACAATATCTTTAATCTCTTTTCTTTGATAGAATGATAATCCCCCGTATATTTTATAAGGAATATTTTTCTTCCGCAATGCTTCTTCAAAAATTCGGGATTGTGCGTTTGTCCGGTAAAGAATAGCAAAATCGCTATACGAAAATCCCGAAATGGCACGCATTTCGGAAATACGGTTCGCCACCATATATCCCTCTTCAAAATCGGAATACGCATTCAACACAGCAACTTTACTCCCCTCGTCATTATCCGAAAATACATGTTTGGGAATCTGTTCTTTATTTTTTTCGATCAAGCTGTTTGCAGCAGCTACGATCATGCGTGTAGAACGATAATTCTGTTCTAATTTAAAAGTCCGACAACCTGGATAATCTGTCCGCAAATTTAAAATATTGCTGATATTCGCTCCCCGAAACGAATAAATACTTTGCGCATCATCTCCTACTACACATATATGATTGTGATCTTTTGCCAATTGGTGCACAATGAGATGCTGTGCAAAATTGGTGTCTTGGTATTCATCTACCAAGATAAACCGAAATATATTCCTGTAATGATCCCGAACATCGGGATGATCCCGAAACAGAATATTGGTATAAAGCAGTAAATCATCAAAATCCATCGCCCCCGCACGAGCACAACGATTCCAATATTCTGCATATATATCTTTTATAAGCGGTTTTTTAGAACGAATATCCGCTTCTATCAACTCTTTTGAAGCTGCATAAGCAACGGGAGTAATCAAGGCGTTCTTTGCATTTGAGATAATAGCTTGAACCGTTGCCGGCTTATAAAGCTTGTCATCCAAAGCTTTCTCTTTTATAATAGCTTTTATCAAACTTTTAGAATCGGCACTATCATAAATTGTAAATTTAGAATCAAAACCGATACGATCGGCATAGGTCCGCAAAATCCGCAAAAACACCGAATGAAAAGTGCCCATCCACAAACGGGATGCAGTATCTTCCCCTACTATTCGGGAAATACGCTCTTTCATCTCCCGTGCCGCTTTATTGGTAAAAGTCAATGCTAATATATTATAAGGAGCATAGCCTGTTTGCAACAGATATGCAATTTTATAGGTAAGTACACGGGTTTTACCCGATCCTGCACCGGCAATAACAAGTGAAGGACCATCATTGTATAAAACAGCTTCCCGCTGACTTGGATTAAGATCTTTCAAAAACTCTTCCACACTATACATTCTTTTATGCAAATGTAATTATTTTTTTTCCGTTTCACAGAACTTTTACCGACAACGGCTGTTTATTAAATAAAGCAAATAAAAAAGGGCTTTTCCAACAATATAATAATACTGTCTAAAAGAGCTTTAAGATTTTATTTGCAAAAAAAGATTAAAAAACCAACAATTACAGAACTTTTCTGCTGTTAGTTTGTTTTACTAATAAACAGCGATAAAAAAATAGAATTATGAAATACGAATTGCCCAAATTACCATACGAATATGATGCATTAGAACCTGCTATCAGTAAAAAAACAATAGAGTTTCATTATGGCAAACATGAACAGACTTATATTAATAATCTGAATAATCTGACTAAGGATACACCTTATGAAGATACACCGATCGAAACAATTATCAAAGAAGCTGACGGAGCTTTATTCAACAACGCATCTCAAGCATGGAATCATATATTTTACTTTTTCAGTTTTACTCCGCACAAAAGCGAAGGACCTAAAGGTGCTTTAGCAAAGGCAATCGATGAAAAATGGGGTTCTTTTGAAGCTTTCAAAAAAGCTTTTGTCGATGCAGGAGTCGCCCAATTCGGATCAGGTTGGGTATGGCTGGTAAAAGATAAAGATGGCAAGCTGGACATCATTAAAGAAGGAAATGCCGGCAATCCGATGACAAAAGGATATACACCGCTTCTCACTTTCGATGTCTGGGAACATGCCTATTACCTCGACTACCAAAATCGAAGAGCCGATCATTTGAATGGTCTATGGGATATCATCGATTGGAAAGTAGTTGAAGAGAGGTATTGATTAATTCGCACTTTTCAAATAGTCGCGCGTGATGCGTAACTTTTCTAGCACTTTAAAATAAGCATAATGTGATGAATTCTAAAAGAGAGGAATACTACGTGAGTAGTCCCTCTCTTTGCTTTTTTATATATACCTCATTTCGACACAAAACTAAAAAACGCCATCGAAAACAAGTATCAAAAAACATTCGTACAAAATCGAGATAGGTTATAAACAGATTCTATCATTTCACCGAAAAATTATTTTTTGATCGATTTGTTTATCAATATTGAATTATCCTTTCTTTTTGTTTGATTTTTTAATTATTATTTGTTCCTTTGTTTCAAGATTCTTTTGTTTGAGATAATTTTACAAAAAACATCAGATAAAAAAGTCAACTAATAATACCATAACTAAAACTCTTATTATGGATACGAAAAAATTTTTATTACAAGAAAACGACATCCCCAGAGCGTGGTATAACATAGTGGCGGACATGAAAAACAAACCCATGCCACCTCTTCATCCCGGAACAAAAAAACCGCTGCAACCGGAAGATCTCTATCCGATTTTTGCAAAAGAATTGGTTCATCAGGAACTAAATACAACCGATGCATGGATAGAAATACCCGATGAAATACGGGATATGTATAAAGTCTGGCGTCCTACTCCACTAGTACGTGCCTACGGATTAGAAAAAGCTTTAGATACACCTGCACATATTTATTTCAAAAACGAAAGTGTAAGTCCTATCGGTTCACACAAACTGAACTCGGCGATAGCTCAAGCTTATTTCTGTAAAAAAGAAGGTGTAACCAATATTACTACCGAGACAGGAGCAGGACAATGGGGAGCTGCACTTTCTTATGCTGCCAAAACATTCGGACTCGAACTGGCCGTATATATGGTAAAGGTCAGCTATCATCAAAAGCCTTATCGCCGTTCTATCATGCAAACATTCGGTGCACAGGTAATTGCATCCCCAAGTATGTCAACAAAGGCTGGACGTAAAATACTGACCGATCACCCTAACTATCAGGGCAGTTTGGGTACTGCTATTTCAGAAGCAATCGAATTAGCTCTGCAAACCCCGAATTGCAAATATACGTTGGGAAGCGTTTTAAACCACGTTATGCTACACCAGACCGTGATAGGTCTCGAAGCCGAAAAGCAAATGGAAATGGCAGGTGAATATCCCGACATCGTCATAGGTTGCTTCGGAGGAGGTTCTAATTTTTCCGGAATATCTTTTCCTTTCTTACGTCATAAACTGACAGAAGGTAGAGATATACGAATTATTGCCGCCGAGCCGGCTTCCTGTCCTAAACTGACACGCGGCAGATTCCAATACGACTTCGGAGATGAAGCGGGATATACCCCGTTACTCCCGATGTACACACTCGGGCATAACTTCGCACCTGCAAATATACATGCCGGAGGCCTTCGTTATCATGGTGCCGGATCGATTGTCAGCCAATTGAAAAAAGATAATCTCATGGAAGCTGTAGATATCAAGCAATTAGATACATTCGAGGCGGCAACGCTTTTTGCTCGTACCGAAGGTATTATTCCTGCACCCGAATCATCTCACGCTATTGCCGCAGCAATACAAGAAGCACAGAAAGCTAAAGAATCAGGAGAAAAGAAAACAATATTGTTCAACCTTTCGGGACACGGACTCATCGATATGGCGGCTTATGATCAATATTTCTCAGGAGACCTTATAAATTGCGAAGTAACGGACGAAGATGTAGCAAAAAATCTTGAAGAGATAAAAGACATCATTTAAAATCCTGTCGTAAATTTTCCGACAAAATATTATTAGGTCATTTTTGTGTTTGCTTCCGGTCTTTTTTCCCGTTTTCACTCATCAGATAGCCCGCTATCCTTCTTGTAAAAACAGAAAAATATCCTTGAAAAGAATTCTCAAAACTGACGCGAATAAAATTTAGACAAGTCCTAAGATTTGATTAAAATAAACAGGAAACTCCGGTAATAATTATAATATTTTTACCGGAGTATTTTTTGTAATTAAAAAGCCGGAATCTTGGCAAAATCCCGGCTTGATTCATATAAATAAAATTACTTACCAAATTGTTACTCTATCTTCAGGTTTCATATACATCGGATCTTTTTCTGTAATTCCAAAAGCCTGAAAAAAGCTTTCCAAATTACGTAATGCAGCATTCACACGCCATTTGCCTAAAGAATGAGGATCGATCTTAGTCAATCGCAATATCTCCTCATCCCGGATATTCTGCGCCCATAATCCTGCGTAAGCCAAATAAAAACGTTGGTCGGGAGTAAATCCGTCGATCGGTTTCAAATCCTGTCCCTTCGTCGCATTTTTAAATGCAGTATAAGAGACCCGCAATCCTCCATGATCAGCAATATTCTCTCCCAATGTGAAACGTCCGTTTGCATGTACTGTATCCAGGACAATAATACTGCTGTATTGATCAGCCAATTTGTCCGCTCTCAAATTGAACTGCTTCGCATCTTCTGCCGTCCACCAATCTTTCAGATTTCCATCTTTATCATATTGACGACCCTGATCATCAAACCCATGAGTCATTTCATGCCCGATTACAACACCTATACCTCCATAATTCACAGCATCATCGGCATCCATATAAAAGAACGGCGGCTGCAAGATACCGGCCGGGAAACAGATTTCGTTCGTAGTCGGATTATAATAAGCATTTACTGTCTGCGGACTCATCAACCAACGGGTTTTATCGACCGGTTTATTTACATCGCTCAACATATAATCAGACTCGAATATAGCAGCTTCTCGAACATTATCCCAATATGATTTTTTCGGGTCGATCGTTAATTCGGAATAATCACGCCATTTATCGGGATAACCGATCTTTACATAAAAAGCAGCAAGTTTTTCTTTTGCCTTAGCCTTAGTCTCTGCGCTCATCCATTCCAAACTATCGATATGCTCACCTAACGAAATTCGTAAATTTTCTACCAATTTAAGCATCCGTTCTTTTGCTTCAGGCGGAAAATATTTTGCGACATACATCTCACCCAACGCTTCGCCCAACGCTCCGTCCGTTACACTCAACGAACGCTTCCAACGAGGTTTTAATTCTTGTTGCCCGGAAAGAACCTTACCGTAAAAATCAAAACGCGCCTGAACAAAATCATCACTCAAATAAGACGAAGCCGTATTTATTTGCTTAAAAATCAAATAATCCCGGATTTCTTCAGAAGTCAAACCTCCAACTAAAGCATCCATACCTTTTATAAAAGGTAACTGATTAGGGTTGATTTCGTTTAAAGAGTCCAAACCCAAAGCAGAAAAATAAGATTTCCAATCAAAACCGTTCATTTGCTTTAGAAAATCCGTCATCGCCATTTTATTATAATTTTTCAACGGATTCCGAGTTTCTTCACGAGAAAATGCAACCTTAGCCAATGCCGTTTCTATATTCATAACATTCTTTTCGGTAACAGCAGCTTTCTCTGCAGAATAACCAGCCAACGTAAACAGCTTATTTATATATTTTTTATATGCATCCCGAATTTTTATGTTAGCGCTGTCTTCGGACAGATAATAATCACGGTCTCCCATACTCATGCCGCCCTGATATAAATTAACAATGTTCATCGAACTGTTTTTTTCATCAGCACCTACATATAATTGAAAGAAAGGAGATGATCCTTCTTTATGCATTTGAGCAACGAGAGATGCAAAAGCAGCTTTATCATCCAAAGAAGCTATATTTTTCAAAGCCTCCGAAATAGGAGAAACGCCTTCTTTATTAAGACGAACGCTGTCTAACCCCATTTTATATAAATCACCGACTTTTTGAGCAACCGAACCCGGTTCGTTTTCAGCTTTCTCCAACTCATCTATCAACTCACGCATCTGTTTTTGATTGTTTTCGGCCAAAACATCAAATGAACCATAACGCGCATATTCAGGTTTCAACGGATTTTTTTTAATCCATCCTCCACAAGCATACTCATAAAAGTCTTCTCCACAAGCTACTGTCGTATCCATATTAGACGGATCAATAGCCAAACTTTTCTCCGCCCCAGGCTTAGGAGCACAACCGGTAGCCAAAGCCCCGGCAACCAAAGGTAAAATCAATAATTGTTTCATTATTATTTAATTATTACGTTTATAAATCTTGTAACCGCAACTTTTCAAGTTGCTCACTGTGTTCTGTCCAATTCTCCATAACTTCATCCAAAGCCTTTTTCAATGCTCCATGTTTCTCATAAAGCTGTATATCAGAAGCTCCCTCAGGAGAAGCCAAATGCTCTTCAACAGACTGTATTTCCGCCTCTATCTGTTCAACCCGTTTTTCATTATCCGCAATGGCTTTTTCCAATCTTTTTATCTGGCGTTGCAATTCTTTCCGTTCTTCATACGACAACTTCGTCTCCGAAATTTCCTTATCTCCGGAATTATTAGAGACAGATTTCGAACTAACGTTATTATTACGCTCCAAGTCCTGTAGTGTTTCCATTTTTTTCCGTTGCAGAAAATCGTAAATGCCACCCAGATGCTCCTTTATTCTCTTATTCCCGAACTCATAGACCTTATCAACTAAACCGTCTAAAAATTCCCTGTCATGAGAGACTACAATTACTGTGCCGTTAAAATCTTTTATCGCCTGTTTCAAAATGTCCTTGGTCTTCATATCTAAATGATTGGTAGGCTCATCAAGAATCAGAAGATTCACCGGTTCAAGCAAAAGTCGGATCATGGCCAGCCGAGTCTTTTCCCCTCCCGACAAGACTTTTACTTTTTTATCGGATGCTTCGCCCCCAAACATAAAAGCTCCTAAAATATCCCGTATTTTGGTACGTATATCCCCTACGGCCACACGATCTATCGTATCGAAAACCGTCAGATTTTCATCTAACAACTGTGCTTGATTTTGTGCAAAATACCCGATTTTGACATTATGACCGATTTTCAATGTTCCGTCATAGTCGATCTCTCCCATTATGCACTTTACCAATGTCGATTTTCCTTCCCCGTTTTTTCCGACAAAAGCCACTTTTTCACCCCTCCGGATCGTAAAATCAGCATTCGCAAACACAACATGATTGCCATAGGTCTTACCTACTCCTTGCGCTATAACCGGAAAGTCTCCGGAACGAGGTGCTGGAGGGAACTTTAAATTAAGACGAGAGGTATCGACTTCATCAACCTCGATTCGATCTATTTTTTCCAACTGTTTAATACGAGATTGCACTTGAACGGCCTTTGTCGCTTTATACCTGAAACGTTCGATAAAAGCTTCCGTATCTTGTATTTGCTTCTGCTGATTTTCAAAAGCCCGTTGCTGCTGTTCTAAACGTTCGGCTCGTAACTGAACATATTTGGAATAATTTACTTTATAATCATAGATGCGACCTAATGAAATTTCTATGGTGCGAGTTGTCACCGCATCTATAAATGCTCGGTCGTGAGAGACCAGCACTACGGCATTCGCTCTTGTCGCCAAAAAATTTTCCAACCACTGAATCGATTCTATATCCAAATGATTGGTGGGTTCATCAAGCAACAGCACATCCGGACGCTGCAAAAGCAATTTCGCCAATTCGATACGCATGCGCCATCCTCCGCTGAATTCAGATGTCGGGCGATCGAAATCTTCTCTGACGAATCCCAATCCCATTAATGTTTTCTCTATTTCCGCCTGATAATTTGCAGCACCGATCATCGTTAACTGCTCATTCGCATCTGTAACCCGCTCTATCAAATCATGATAATCCTGACTATCATAATCGGTTCGATTCGACAATTCCCGGTTCATACGGTCGATACGAGACTGAAGTTCAAATATATGAGCAAAGGCTTGTTCTGCCTCTTTCATTACCGTACGCGAATCGGATATTTGCATCTGCTGGGGCAAATATCCGATCGTCATATCTTTAGGAATATTCACCGTCCCCGATGTTGGCTGTTGCAATCCGGCGATAATTTTCAACATGGTAGATTTTCCTGCACCGTTCTTCCCGACCAGAGCTATTCGATCTTTTTTATTTATTACATAGGTTATATCATCAAAAAGCGGATTTCCGCCAAATTCCACCGATAACCCTTCTATTGAAATCATAACTGGTTATAATTACTTTATGAAAGTGCAAATGTAAAAAAAAACGTCCACTACAACGAATTTTAAATCATCGAATCTTTATAAGCATATCTCTATAAAATGAGCGTTCAAATCTTAATACGGTAACTTACACAAAGAAATTCAACAATATCGAACAACAGGCTAATCCTTAAAAACAGCAAAAGGGGCTGTCCAAAAAGTCGGATAGCCCCTTTTGCTATTGTTTATTTCGGT